>JAIFNN010000013.1 GCA_020047715.1 Bacteroidota bacterium
AAAAGAATCAGTTTAATAACCGAACGCAAATATATTAAGAGTTGTTAAATCCTAAAACTGAACAATGTCCGCTTTGCCATTCGCAAAGTCGGACATTTTACAGGGAATTGTTCTTTATTTGCAGCCAATGCAGGGGGATATTCCGCTCAAAGGATGATTTCCCAACTCCCACTAAGGAAAAAGCCCGGTACGAACTGCATCAGAATGACATACAGGATCAGGGATACAAGGATTTCGTATCTCCCTTGATAAAAGCGGTGTTGACAAATCAAAAACCTGAAAATTCAGGCCTCGATTTCGGTTCCGGAAGTGAAGCTGTAATCTCAGAAATAATCAAGGGCTACGGGTATAATGTTAAAGCTTATGATCCCTTTTTTCGTAACACCCAGGAGTTCTTGAACAATTCCTACGATTATGTCATCTGTTGCGAGGTAATCGAGCATTTTCACAATCCCGGAAAAGAATTCGAACTCCTAAAACGTCTTTTGAAGCCATCAGGTAGCCTCTACTGCATGACCCATATTTACGACAAAAGCATCGATTTCTCCTGCTGGTACTACAAAAACGACTTCACCCATGTGTTTTTCTACCAGAAAGACACGCTCGAATGGATCAGGGCGAATTTCGGTTTTAGGGAAATTGTGATTCTCGACAGGTTGATTCACCTTAAGTGCTGATTATGTTGAGCGAAACAAACGGGACTTATCATCAAACCCCATAAATGGCCCATAAAACGATGGATGACGATTTCATGCTCCTGGAAAATTGCCGGTTATGCCCAAGAAACTGCCAGGTTAACCGACTTGAAGGGGAGCTGGGATATTGCCGGGCTGGTTCAGGGTTTGATATCGCTTCGATTTCAGTGCATCTGGGGGAAGAGCCCGCAATTAGCGGCAAAAATGGCATTTGTAACGTCTTTTTCGCCCACTGCAATCTGCAATGTGCTTACTGTCAGAATCATCAGATTTCGCGAAGAGACTGCAAACTCAGTGGCCACAAACCAGCATTGCACGAAATTGTTAACACCATAAAAAGAATTCTTAACGGGGGAGTCGAGAGCCTTGGCTTTGTTTCTCCTACCCACATGATACCCCAGATGAAAGCCATCATTCGCGCGCTGCACAAGGAAGATTATTTTCCCTACATTGTATATAACACCAGCGCATATGATTCGGTTGAAATTCTAAAAACACTGGAGGAATGGGTTGATATATACCTTCCGGATTTTAAGTACACAGATCCGGATTTGGCAACACGATATTCCGATGCAGGGAATTACCCGGAGATGGCTGGCAGGGCGATAAAAGAGATGTACCGTCAAAAAGGAAGTACCCTTCGCCTGAACGAGAATGGAGTTGCGGAATGGGGGCTTATCGTGAGACAGCTTGTATTACCCGGAGCAGTGGAAAACAGCAAAAAAGTGCTACGGTATCTGGCGGGCGAAATATCTGAGCGTATTACTGTGTCGCTGATGTCGCAATACTACCCTGTTCCGCAAGTTTCGAAGATCCAAGCTTTAAATCGAAAGTTGACCCGGGACGAGTATGACGAGGTTGTAAAGGAAATGGATGGTCTTGGTTTCACCAAAGGCTGGGTTCAGGATCATGAAAGCGCGGATTTTTATCGGCCGGATTTCGATTCGGAAAATCCGTTCTAGATCGCTGAGTTGTTTGGCAATACTCGCTTCTTGCAACCGGCCCAACCATTATAAAGACTGAAGAAAAAAATTAAGTCGTTCAAACATCCTGTCTCTGCTTCCGCAGCGATTTAGCCGCTCAAAATCGAAAAAAAACGGATTCATTCTTTTATCTATAACCATTTTAAACAGAGTTACAAAAGCAAGAATCATTAAGATCCAAGTATGGATTTGGGGTGTAAATTGTATCTTAGTCCTTATTTTTCGACTTTGCCAAGAGACTAAAAAACCTAAGATATGAACATTGAGGCCTTTTTCAAGATAAGCTATGGATTGTATGCCGTTTGCTCAAAATCCGGCGCCAAACTAAATGGCTACATATCAAACACAGTTTTCCAGATAACGGCTGAACCGGCGAGTTTTGCTATTTCCTGCAGCAAAAATAACTTTACCACCGGCCTGATTTTGGAGAGCAAGGCATTCTCAATTTCCGTTTTGGAAAAGGAAACCGGGCCAAACATTCTCGGGACCTTCGGATACCGTTCGGGTAAGGACACCGAAAAATTCACGGATGTAAACTACAAAACCGGTCTTACGGGCTCCCCCATCCTGCTCAACAACACCATCGCCTGGTTCGATTGCCGCGTGATAAACAGTTTTGATATGGGAAGCCATATGTTGATTATTGGTGAATTGGCTGACTCGGAGCTTTGCATGCCCGACAAAGAGCCCCTGACTTATGCCTATTACCGGGAGGTTAAAAAAGGCAAAGCACCTAAGAACGCCCCAACCTACATCGACGAGAGCAAGAAAAAAGCAGTTATACCGGAAGCAAAAGCTCAAAAGTACTATTGCCCGGCATGCGGATACGTCTACGATCCTATTGTTGGGGATCCCGATAGCGGAATTGCTCCCGGAACCTCGTTTGAAGATATTCCCGGGGATTGGGTTTGTCCTACCTGCGGAACGGAAAAAAGCGATTTCGTTAAGGTCAGTTAGTCCTCAACCTTAACCTTAACCTTAACCTTAACCTTAACCTTAACCTTAACCTCAACCATTACAAGGCTTAAAAAACAGAATAATTAAATAAATATCAAATCATGGGAAAAAGTTTAAAAGGAACACGCACAGAACAGAACCTGCTCAAAGCGTTCGCAGGCGAATCGCAGGCTCGCAACCGATATGAGTTTGCAGCCAAAGTTGCAAAAACCGAGGGATATGTTCAGATTTGCAACATATTTCAGAAAACCGCCAATCAGGAAAAAGAGCATGCCAAAAGGTTTTTCAAATTTCTTGAAGGCGGCGAAGTGGAGATCACGGCCAGTTATCCAGCCGGCTTAACAGGAACTACCGCCGAAAACCTAAAAGCTGCCGCAATGGGAGAAAACGAGGAATGGACAAAACTCTACCCTGTTTTCGCGGATATAGCAAAAGAAGAAGGTTTCCCCGAGGTGGCTGTGGCCTTTAAGATGATTGCAAAGGTTGAAGCGGAACACGAGAAAAGATTCCTGAAGCTTCTAAAAAACATTGAAGAAGGATCGGTATTCCAGAAAAAAGAAAAAGTCCGCTGGACCTGCTCCAACTGCGGCTATGTTCACGAGGGCGAAAAAGCATTGGAGAATTGCCCTGCATGCCAGCACCCCAAAGAGTATTTTGAGTTGGAAGAGGCTAATTATTAAATCCATAGCTAACTTATGCCATATATTTCTTAGCTTTGTACCTCAACATTTTTGATGGCTTACAAATGAAAAGGCTGATATTGAGCATATTGTTTTTCGGATTTGTTGGGAACTTTTCCTTCTCCCAGAACCTTCTGGGTTTCGAGAGTTTTTCCGGCAACGACAGAAACGATTTTAAAGCAGCTGAACCAAAAGCATTGGAAGCTGCAAATTATTTGCTTTCTACAGCAATCGACGAGAATTTGCCTGATCGGGAAAAGGCCCTCAAATACATGTTGATGTGGATGGAGGGCACTCCCGATTATGTTTTTTATATTGACGGAAACATTAATGTTTTTACCCGATCGAACGAACTGCTTTTAAAAGTTTATATGGCTTGCCTCACAAAGTTGAGCCTTGAAAACAGAGCCATTTCAAACGACCGGGATGAATTAAAGCTTAAATCCGTTGAGGCATTTATGGAATATTGCCTGAATCCGGAAAATCACGTGGAATCCTACAGACAGCTGGAAAAAATGGTTAAGGCCCGCAACAAAAACAAGCTTAGTGAGTTTGTTTTAAATTAGATATTCATATTATTATGGCATCGCTGACACAATCAAACGAATACTCGGGAGGAATCCGCCGATTCCCTGAAGAAAAGCTCAGGGAATATATCGATAAACCCGAGGACTTCCATGAAGAAGCAGTACTGGCAGCAATTTGGGAACTGGCCAAGAGGCGCCCGCTGCGGAATGACGAAAAGAAGCTTGAAGCTGAATTGAACAAAAGGGTATGCTCCCCCGAGGAACCGCATCTACCCGGCACTGTTTCCGGCATCGAAATGACTGCAACTCCCCTCCCCGTGCTTTACTCGGTGCGCTCGATACAAATATTCTCCGTTTTGTTTTCGGTTTTGGCCGGGGGAATACTGATGGCAATAAACTTCAATAGAACTACCCAGAAATTAGAGGTAATGAAAGTTCTCGGGTTTTCACTTCTCTATACAATCATCACTTTTATGGTTTTTTCCCTTTTAGGCACTCAATCCCCTGTTCTCACAATTATGCTGAATCTTTTAGGTGCGTATCTTATTGACGAGCTGTTCTGGAAGCGAGTACTTGGAAGCGAATTCCGCTTTGACAAACAAAAAGTATGGACAGCACTTCTGGTAGCAATGCTGCTGATTTCGCCTATTATCTGGTATGCGATCAAAACAGGAGCGTTGGAAACCCTATAAGCTTTCTTGTATTTGCAGCTTTTGGAATCCTTTTAACATCAAGCCTTTGTTTAAAAACGATATCCCATAACTAAAAATTAATGACATGCAAAGAAGATCATTTATAAAAAAAGCTGCTTTGCTCGCAAGCCTTGCAAGTATTCCTTTCGTAAAACCAAAAGCAAACAATAACGTGAAAAAAATCACTTTCCGCCATGTGGTGTATTTCTGGCTGAACAATCCGGAAGATGCTTCAGAGAAACGACAGTTTCTCAACAATTTAAAAGAGTTTATCGGTCAAATGGAAAACATCCCGGATGCTCATATCGGAACTCCTGCCGACACCAATCGTGAGGTTATCGACAGCAGTTACCAATATTGCCTGAACCTGGGATTTACCAACAAAGCTGAACACGATGTTTACCAGGAACACGCCCTGCATAAAAAATTCATCGAAAAATCAGCCCATTTGTGGAAAAGAGTGCTGGTTTACGACTCGGTCTCGGTATAAACACGAAGACTAGTCAGTAACAAAGGGTTTGTATTTGCTATAATTTGTAATTAGCAGGAACAGGTTCAAAGCAACCAGCATAACCCCAATGGAGGGTGTCCCGACTAAAAATATTTCATACATTAAAATATTAACGCTTATAGGGGCAATCAGAACCAGCGCCAGGGCTTTCCTGAAATTAAATATCAGCAACAAGCTCAAAAGGATTTCAATCACTTTAAGAACCGTAAAAAAGCCTGAGCTAACAAGCAATCCGGCAAAAGCGGCAGCATCTCCTTCGGAAGGAGGCATGGGAATGAAGTTGAAGAAGTAGTTAAGCCCGAAAACCAAATAAGGCAAGGCCAACAAATAGGTCGCAACAATTTTTACAATTTTCATATTCAAAGTTTTTAGTTAAGGTTGAATCAAAAGCGTTTAATCGGAAAGCTGATTGAAGTTTCAGTCTCTTAAAAACCTATAGCTCTTCATCGACTTTCACAAGGAGGTAAACATCACAGTTGCATTTTGGTTCGATCCAACCAGCATAATAATGATATGACACTTTGTTTTAAACCTAGCCCCGAAAATAATGCATTAAAGGCTTTTTATTTACTGATTCAAATTGTACATTTGCACGCAAATCAATACCAATTTCAACATGGACGAGGTTCCGTTATACCGTTTACACGATTTATTAACCCAATCGTAGGGAGGAACTTCTATTGACGGAAAGCCTCCTGATGATAAAAAACTTAAGGAGGTTCTTATGATCACTTACTGGAAAAACCAAAACGGTCTGGTGCAGATCCGTCAGTTCGAGAAAGACTGCTGGATGAATGTAGTAAATCCGACACCATCCGAGGTTTCCATGCTAATCAACAAATTTAAAGTTCCAGAAGAGATTGTCACCGACATCCTTGACACAGATGAGCGTTCCAGGCTTGAAGTTGAAGGGAAATGGCTGCTGATTATTATTCGTATCCCGATACACGACCCAAGCAGCACCTCACAGCCTTTTTATACAGTCCCTCTCGGCGTTTTGCTGTCAAGCAATTTCATGATGACCCTGTGCGCCCAGGAGAGCGATGTAATCAGGGAGCTCACCCGCTACCCCTACAGTCAGAAAATCAACTTGAACGACAAGGACGATTTCATCATGCACTTGTTTCTTCGGTCGGCAACCTCCTACCTTAAAAACCTGAAACAAATCAGTATCACCTCCAACCAGATTGAAAAGGATCTGAGCAAGCTGGCAAAAAACGAAGTATTGCATAAGGTCCTCGGGATGGAAAAGTGCCTTGTTTATTTTATCACATCCTTAAAATCGAATGAGCTTTTATTGGCGAAAATCCGATCCTCCCGCTACCCCATCCTTAACAGCGTGGATGAAGACGACCTCGAGGACGTTATCATCGAAAACAAGCAGGCGATCGAAATGGCGAACATTTACAGCGACATTCAAAAGAGTATGATGAATGCTTACTCTTCGATAATCTCGAATAACCTGAACGTCATTATGAAGAGGCTCACCTCCATAACCATCGTGGTGGCAATACCGACCCTTGTGGCCAGTTTTTTTGGCATGAACCTTCTCAACACCATGGAAACAAGCATTTACGGATTCGGAATTGCCATTTTGATTGCATCTGCCATAACCATTGGAATTACAATACTATTCAGGAAGTTAAACTGGTTTTAGTGTCTCATTGGATGGCTCGTGACGGTCTGAAAACTCAAGAACGCTCTTCTGAAAAAACAAAATTTACGGCAAAGTATCTGCGGGGATAGTTCAGTTATTTAAACCAAATTTGTATTTTTATGTTTATTGTTTGTGATTATTTATCCCCAAACCACAATCATAAAAAACCCAAAAATGAAAGCAGCCATAATTGAGCAATACGGAGGACCTGAAGTATTAAAAATCGCAGAAGTAAGCAAGCCGGTTCCAGGGCCCGGAGAAGTTTTAATCAAGGTATTTGCAGCTTCGGTTAATCCAGTGGATTGGAAAATCCGCAAAGGCAACCTGAAAATGATGCTTAGCAAGAAGTTCCCAAAGATACTGGGAATTGAGGTTTCGGGTATTGTTGAGGAACTTGGGGAGAATGTGCATAGCCTGAAAAAGGGTCAGAGGGTTTTTGCCGGTAAGGGATATGAAGGCGGTGGATATGCCGAGTATGTTAAGGCTGAAGCAGGAAGAACCATTGCAATCCCCGACAACATTAGTCATGAGGAAGCCTGCACAATGGCTGTAGCAGGAATGACAGCCCTCCAGGGTCTTCGTAACAAGGGCAAAATCAAACCCGGGATGGACGTTATTATCAACGGGGCTTCCGGAGGGGTTGGAACCTATGCCGTGCAAATAGCCAAGGCTCTTGGGGCCAAAGTCACCGCAGTTTGCAGCGAAAAAAACCTTGAGTTGGTGAAGAGTTTGGGAGCAGATGTTCTCATCGATTATAAAAAGACAGATTTCACAAAACTTCCAAAAAAGTATCATATCGTTTTTGATGCTGTTGGTTACCGCACCTTCTGGCAAACCAGAAAAACCCTCCGAAAAAGAGGGGTGTATGTTAACATCAGCCCATCACTCCCACTCTATATCACCTCCCTCCTTACCCGTTTGTACCCCGGGAAAAAATCAAAAGGCTTTATGCTTCATCCCGACATGAACGACCTGGCAGAAGTAATGCAGATGATTTCGGAAAAAAAGATTAAGGTGGTTATCGACCGGGTATTCCCGCTTGAAAAATTGGCAGAAGCTCACCAATATAGTGAGACGGAAAGAGCAAAAGGCAAAATTGTTATCTCAATAAACTCTTAAACTTATCCTTTATTCCAAATTATACCGAAAAACAACAAAATCCGAATTTATTTCGCCTCTTTTTAGAGACCCATGATTTAGAAAACTTCGAAATCAAAACAGAAAATGCCTGAAACGAAGCTTTAGAACTTTGAATTACAACGTTTTAATAAATAGTTCATTTTTTTTTCACAAATTTCGTGATTCGTGGATTTTTTTAAAAACTAAAAAATATATTTGCTGTATGCTAATAGGGCAAATTAACGATGTGAGAGTAGCATTATAACATTCTTTAGATCATGAAATTATACAGTTTAAACACTAAACTAGACTTCGGGGAATATAAGGGCCAGAGCCTTAAAGATGTATTCATGAAGGATCCTGACTTCATTGAAACCAGTATTCTGGAAAATCCTGTATTCTGCTTTACCGATAACATTATGGAAAAGCTCGAAGAGATGCACGGCGAATTCGCTTTTTCGGATGAAGCAGTTGAAAAACTGGCAGAAAAATACGAGATCTACGAAGAAGAAGAAAATCAGTTCGACGAAGGTGAGAACTTTAACGCCGAGGACTTAAAAGGATTGGGTATTGTTGACGACTCCTTCGACGATGACTTTGACGAGCCTGGCAGTTCTGGCGGCTTTTATGACGACTCCGACGGATTCGGCTATTAAGAAATCAAACTGAGACTGCAACAAGGCAGTCTTTTTTTTGCCCTGCATGGCCCTGAATTTGTAAAGCAAAGTGGATTTTCTATGATACTTGTTTAAACAGCACCACCAAAATCTATATTTCCTGTTTCTCCAATTTTTAAATCCTTGCTATTGTTTTCATAATGCCAATGTGGTATATTCGTGTATTAAAGAATAAAAAAGTAAAAAAATCGATATGAAAAACACGAAAACAAACCTTATTCTATTAGGGCTATTGCTGTTCTTGTTCGCCTCCTGTTCCAACAGTGAGAATGTCAGCGCTTGCCTTGATGGCTATACCTACCGCTTCTGGGGAGGCCTGTGGCACGGGATTATTGCCCCGGTTGACCTGGTGATTTCACTCTTCCGGGATGATGTAACGGTTTTCGCCCAAAACAATAACGGAGGCTGGTATTCCTTTGGTTTTATTCTGGGAAGCGGTGGCTGGGGATTCCTCGGAAGCAAATCGGGCAACAAATGGAAAAGAAACCGGGATTAACAATAGAATGCGAAAAACAATGCCCTCTGTGCATTTGTAAAACATCTGTCCCGACTGTTATATAGCAGCGCTTCCCTCAATTCCATGTGTTAGATTTGTTTCAGGCTTATCCCAAAGCTCAAAAACAATATCTACTCTATGGAAAAGCACAATTTCAGTCCCGAATCCTTAATGATGTCGTATGGCTATAAAGCCGAATTATCCGAGGGAGCCATAAAATGTCCGATATTCCAGACCTCCACCTTCGTTTTCAAGACAGCCGAAGAGGGTAAAGCTTTTTTTGAGATTGCCTATGGTAAAAGAGACAAAGGTCCGGCTGAAGAACTTGGACTGATTTATAGCCGGGTTAACAATCCCGATCTGGAGATACTCGAGAACCGCCTGTGTCTCTGGGATGGGGCCGATGAGTGTGCTGTGTTCGAGAGCGGCATGTCGGCCATTTCGACGGTAATGCTTGAATTTCTCAGACCGGGGGATTTGCTGCTTTTTGGCTGTCCGGTTTATGGAGGGACCGATCATTTCATTCGCCATGTCCTCCCACGATTCGGAATAAAGGTTCTGGGATTCCCAACCGGAAAACCCAAAGAAGCTATCCGGGAAATTCTTGCCAATTCGGGCATGGCCGATAAACTTGCCATGATATACATGGAAACCCCGGCAAATCCCACCAATGCCCTAACCGATATTGCCGGATGCAAGGAGATAGCAATCCAGTACAACAGCAGTGAGAAAAATATCCCTGTGGTTGTCGACAATACCTACATGGGGCCACTATGGTCACATCCCCTGAAACATGGCGCGGATCTGGTGGTTTATTCCGCAACCAAATACATAGGCGGACACAGCGACGTGATTGCAGGCGCATGCCTGGGATCAAAGGAATTGATGACCAGAGTTAGAACTCTTAGGACATTTCTTGGCAATATGGCCGGCCCTTGGACCGCCTGGCTGCTGATGCGCAGTCTCGAAACCCTCAAAGTCCGTATGGAAGCCCAGGCAGCAGGCGCGCGCGTGGTTGCCGAATTCCTGGTAAACCACCCAAAAGTCGAAAAAGTGTATTACCTCGGATTCCTTACACCTGAAAATGATCCCTGGCAATACAGCATCCACAAAAAACAATACTCCTCCGACGGAGCCATGATTTCTTTCGATATTAAAGGTGGCGAAAAAGAGGCTTTTGAATTTCTTAACCGACTTAAGCTTTTTAAGCTTGCTGTAAGTTTGGGAAGCACCGAGAGCCTGGCTCAGCACCCCGATACCATGACCCATAGCGATATGTCGGTGGAAGACAAACTGGCAATCGGGATAACCGGAAAACTGGTCCGATTGTCAATAGGCATTGAAAATCCATCTGACCTGGTCTATGCCATTGGAAAAGCTCTGGAATAAAAGGCAAATACTCTAGCGTCCATTAAGTTTTTTAAGGGTGTTAATCATTGCAACCATATTTTCTACCGGAACATTGGCCTGGATGTTGTGTACCGTGTTAAAAACAAATCCGCCATCCCTGCCCAGAATCTCGCATTGATGAAGCACTTGCTTTTCAACATCAGATGGACTTCCAAAACCCAGCACCATCTGAGTGTCAACTCCTCCTCCCCAAAAAATTATGTCGTTCCCGAACTGATTTTTCAAAACATTGGTGTCCATGCCGGTGGCATTGATTTGAACCGGGTTCAGAATATCAAATCCTGCCTCAATAAAGCCCGGGATAAGGGGAAGAACCGCTCCACAGGAATGTTTGAACGTCTTCCAACTTGTGTTTTCGTGAATCCAGTTGTTCATTTTCCGGTAATACGGCTGGTATAATTCAGCAAACATTTCCGGAGAACAAAACTGTGAATTCTGGGTACCGAAGTCTGTTCCACAGATAAACAAAGCCTCAATGGAATTCCCGAAAAGCTTGTAAATGGTATTCAGATTCTTCAACGCAATATCCGTTTGTTTATCAAACAGTTGATGCATAAAGTCAGATTGGGTCAGAGTACTCATATACCAATCGGCAATATCCCTGATTCCCTTTGGGTTTTTCATCCACGGTCCCGGAACCAGCGCAATATCGCCAAGCGCAGTTCCTCCGGGATTCAGTATAACTCCCTGGCTGCTATCCTTAATTTCAGAAGCTTTGCACTTAAAATAGGATATATCGGCTTCTGAGTATGTACTGAACTCCTCAAGATTATCAGCGAGACTTGGATTAGTTTCATCATAGGGCTGCTGACGCCGGATGGAGTCGAAAAAATAACCTGATTTCGGCATTCGCCCCGACGGTGGCACAGACATATCCCCTTCAGGGAAAATCAGCAGATCGCCATTCTCATCCGTTTTTGTATTGAACTCGCCAGGAACCAAAACATTCTGCCCCCAAAAAGTACGGAATTCCTTCCAATTGCTGTTTTCAAGCCCAAACATGTTCTTCCGGGGAGTGATACCCACAATGTCACAACCCATTGCCTCAGCCAGATCATCTTCTATAATGCCAAGCATCTGGTAAGGCTCATGGACTTTTACCGGTCTCTTTTCCAATCCATAAAAATTCCGGAGACGCTCAATAGCAAGCACATGGACCCCTGTCACTCCGGTTGATCCAAAATCAACTACAATCCCGTCAGGGGATTTGTGGTTTAATGTCTTTTTTAACTTTTTCTTCGAATTCATTCTATAAAATTTTTTTGGCGTTGATTATCAAATTGGGATTTCATGGCTCAAACAATGTAAGGTTCCTAATCCCCATATCAGGTCAATTGCAGAAATCCCAATAACCTGGTGTTTTGGAAAGAGATCGGTAAAAATGCCCAATGCATTGCAATCATTTCTGTCGTTAAAAGTAGGAACCAGAACACAGCCGTTTGTCATAAGAAAATTAACATAGCTTGCAGGAAGGCGCAAATCCTCAAAATCGAGTCGCGCAGGCATAGGAACAGTCACAACATTTAGTTTCCCGCCATTCTGAAGGGTTTCCGCAGAAAGAATTTCAAGGTTGGCTGCAAGTTTTTTATGGTTCTTGTCTTTTGTGTTGGGCTCTGTGCAGGCAACCACAGTGTTTTCGTTTACAAACCTGCATATATCATCAACGTGTCCATGCGTGTCATCGCCTTCAATTCCCTCCCCCAGCCAGATCACCTTGCTGATCCCCAGATAATGCTTAAAAACTTCCTCATAATCGTTTTTGGTAAAGCCGGGGTTCCTCACCTGGATTTTCGGATCCAACAGGCATTCTTCGGTAGTTATGAGTGTGCCTTTCCCGTTCGAGTCGATGGCTCCTCCCTCGAGAACCACCTGCCGGCCTTTATACATTACTTTTTCAAGGGGGATTTTCAGCGCTGCGGCCACGGTTTCCGGGGTCGATACATCCTTTCGGTAATTGCCGTACTTTGCCCAACCGTTAAAACCGAAATTCAAGGCAACCCGCGATCCGTCAGGATTCCTGACAATTATAGGGCCAGAGTCGCGCATCCAGCCGCGGTTGGTATCCTTGATCACAAACCTTACTTTCTTCACATCAACATGCGCCTGTTCGAGCATATAAGCTACCGTGGTCTGATGTTCTGATGATTTCACCAGCAACAGTACCTCTTCAAAAAGTGTAACTTTTCTGATAATTTCAACAAAGGCCCACTTTACCGCATGGAACTTGCCCGGCCAATCGCGACCCTCGTAAGGAAAAGCCAGCAAGGTGTATTGATGTTTTTCCCATTCGGCAGGGAGGGTTCGTGAAATAGGTATTTCAGTCATCAGTTTTCAAAGGCTTCAGGTTTTACAATTGGGGTGTTTCAGGCTATGCAAATCAAGGATTTCAGACTTCGAGCTTCAATTCTGTCCGCCCCATCTTTTCAACATATCCCCATAGGCATCAATCCTCCGGTCGCGGAAGAAAGGCCAGTTGCGGCGAACGGTTTCGATGAGGCCAGTGTCGACTTCGGCCATAATGATTTCTTCCTTGTCGAAGGATGCCTGTGCCAGAATTTCGCCCTGAGGGCCAGCAATAAAGGAAGATCCCCAGAATTGAATACCGGCCGAGTCTTCAATAGGCTTCTCAAGGCCTATCCGGTTGCATGCAGCCACATAAATGCCATTGGCTACAGCGTGCCCGCGTTGTACAGTCATCCATGCATCATGCTGGATTTTGCCATAGCGTTCTTTTTCATCGGGATGCCAGCCGATAGCTGTGGGATAAAAAAGCAGTTCGGCTCCCTGCATCGCCGTTATCCTTGCTCCCTCGGGAAACCACTGATCCCAGCATATAAGCGTCCCTATTCGTCCAACGCTGGTGTCGAATGCTTTGAAGCCAAGATCTCCGGGAGTAAAATAGTACTTCTCATAAAACGCAGGATCGTCGGGGATGTGCATTTTCCGGTAGAGTCCTGATTCTGTGCCATCGGAATTGATGATATAGGCCGAATTATGATAAACACCCGCCGAACGTCGTTCAAAAAACGGAACCACAATAACTACCTTGAGCTCCAGGGCAAGAGCACTGAATTCATGAAAAGATATGCCATACAATGGCTCGGCAAGATCGAAGTTATTGCTGTTTTCGCTCTGACAGAAATAGAATGAGCTGTAGAGCTCAGGCAGACAAACAATCTGAGCGCCTTGCTGCGCCGCTTTCCTGACCCATTCCTTGCATTTTTTCAGATTAACCTCCGGAACAGAATTCAACTCCAGCTGGGCAAGGGCGATTGTATATTTTGTTTTTGTCATGTTGGATTGATGTAGAATACAAATTTATATTTTTTCTTCAATCTGAGCCAATTCTAACTAAGAATGCCAAAGATAATTCCGGCATTAAAGCTTTCCGACAGAATAATTGCAGCTCGGAAACCCAAAAAATATCCATCGGAATCCTCCTGTTTCTACAAAATTTCGCCAACATGATTTTACAACATGATTTCTTTTATGGAGTTTTATTATTTTGCCAAAGCCTATTAACCATAATAACAATCCCTAAAACAGTGAGAAAATTAACATTAATCATTGCAGGTATGGCACTAATTGCCGCTGCCTGCACCAACAAGGAAAAACCAGAGAATATGACAAACCCACTCTTGCTGGAGTTTAACACTCCATTTGAAGTTCCCTCTTTCGATTTGATAAGTCTTTCCGACTATGCACCTGCTATTCGGGAAGCCATTGCTGTCCACGCAAACGAAATCAATGAGATTGTGAACAACCGAAAATCCCCGGATTTCATTAACACCGTTGTTGCTTACGAGCGCAGTGGCTCTTTACTCTCCCGGGTAAACAGTGTTTTCGACAACCTTAACAGTTCGCTCACAAGCGACGAAATGCAGAAAATTGCCGAAGAACTTTCTCCCCTGCTAACTTCCCATCAGGATGAAATAAGGATGAACGAAAAGCTTTTTGAGAGAATTAAAGCGGTTTATTCGACCAGAGAATCCTTGAATCTCAGCAAAGAAGATTCAATGTTACTTGAGAACACGTATATCTATTTTGTCAGGGGAGGCGCGGACTTATCCCCCGAGAAAAAAGAGAAGCTTAAAAAAATCAATGAGGAGCTATCGCTTCTGACCCTTAAATACGGCCAAAATGTATTATCGGAAATCAATGCTTACAAAATGGTGGTCGACAACAAGGCCGACCTGGCCGGACTTCCGGAAGCCGTTGTCGCCGAAGCAGGAGAAGCCGCTAAAGAAGCCGGATTATCTGACAAATGGGTTTTCACAGTTCAAAAACCCAGCCTGATTCCTTTCCTTACCTACTTGGATAAAAGGGAATTGCGCGAAAAACTCTTCAAAGCATATATAAATCTGGCAAACAACGGCAACGAGGCCGACAATAAAGCAGTCATCGGAAAAATCGTAAATCTGCGGGTGGAAAAAGCTAATCTTTTAGGCTACCCATCACACGCAGCCTTTGTTTTGGAAAGAAATATGGCCAAAACACCTGAAAAAGTAATGGGCTTTCTCGATGAATTGTGGACCAAATCACTGCCCGTTGCAAAATCAGAAGCTACCAATCTTCAGCAGCTCATTAAAAAAGAAGGACAGAGTTTCAAACTTGAAGCTTGGGACTGGTGGTATTATTCGGAAAAATTAAGAAAGGCAAAATACGATATCGACGAAGAAGAGATGCGTCCGTATTTCTCCCTCGAAAAAGTAAGAGATGGTGCGTTCGATGTGGCCACGAAATTGTGGGGAATTACTTTTGTGGAAAGGAAAGACATCCCGGTGTATCACGAGGATGTGCAGGCTTTTGAGGTGAAAGATACCGACGGCTCTCATCTTGGGGTTCTTTATATGGATTTCTATCCCCGTTCGAGCAAACGCTCGGGTGCATGGATGAGTGAGTTCCGCGCTCAGGAAGTGCTCAACGGAAAGAATATCCGTCCGATTGTCACCACCAATTTCAATTTCTCGAAACCCTCTGGTGATAAGCCCGCCCTGCTAAGCTACGATGAGGTGGAGACCTTGTTTCACGAATTTGGACATGCCTTACAGGGATTACTTTCCCAATGCAGCTACACCAGCCTTTCTGGAACTTCAGTAAGAAGAGATTTTGTGGAACTGTGCTCACAGGTTATGGAAAACTGGGCTTCTGAGCCTGAAGTTCTTAAGTCGTTTGCCAAACACCATCAAAGCGGTGAAGTTATACCCGATGGCTTGCTTCAGAAAATGGACGATAGCAAATATTTCAACCAGGGATTCGTAACAGTGGAATACTTATCGGCCGCTTTGCTCGACATGAATTACCACATGCTTTCCAACGTCACGGATATTGATGTTACTGCGTTTGAAAACGAGGCATTGACAAAGGCCGGCTTGATCCCCGAAATTGTTGTCCGATACCGGAGCACCTATTTCAGCCACATTTTTTCAGGGGGATATTCATCCGGTTACTACGCCTATATCTGGGCGGAGGTGCTCGATTCGGATGCATTTGAAGCCTTCAGCGAAACAGGAGACATCTTTAATAAGGAAAGAGCTTTATCGTTCCGAAAAAATATCCTTGAAAAAGGAGGCACAGCAGATCCAATGGAGCTTTATGTAAGTTTCCGCGGTAAAGAGCCGGGAATCGAGCCCCTGCTAAGAAAAAGAGGTCTACTTTAGTTTTTGCCTGCCAGCTTAACAGCATTGTAGGCATTTACAACCCCACCGGTTTTACTAAGCCCGGCAAACCTGATTACCTCATCGGGGCTGCCGGGTTTTTTAACTTTCAGCTTTTTGTAGGGCACCACCGATTTAAGGAGAATCTTCTTTAACTCCAAGGCAGTAAGCTCAGGATAATAGGAAAGCACCAGGGCTGCAACGCCAGTTACAACCGGAGCAGACATGCTGGTTCCACTGGCGTTTTTGTACGACTGTCCGGGAACAGTGCTTAAGATTTCCACTCCGGGAGCAAAAATGTCGACTGTTTTCTTTCCATAATTGGTAAAACCGGCGGCCATTTCTTCGCCGTCTTTCCAATGAATTGCCCCTACTTCGATCCAGGTTTCGCACTCACCTTTCCCATCGAGGTAGGTTTTCACAGGATAGGATGGGCTTTTGTCACTGTCTTTGGAATCGTTTCCTGCTGCATGAACAATCAGAACCCCATGCTCATCGGCATAGCGAAATGCGGCATCAACATACTCTTTGTAAGGGGAGTAGTCTTTTCCAAAGCTCATATTAATGATTCTGGCTCCGTTATCCACCGCATAATAAACTGAATTTGCAACGTCCTTGTCGCGCTCATCGCCCGAGGGAACAACCCGTAGAACCATAAGCTCAACATTATCGGCCACGCCTGCGATACCAAGATTATTGTTCCTGTTGGCAGCAACAATTCCCGCAACATGGGTACCATGAAAAGCATCTGGACCTTCCACAAACTTATTCCCGTAATTCCGAACCGAAAAGTCGGTGTAATCGTCGCCTACAATAGGCCGGGGATCAAATTCGGGGTTAAGTTTGTAATCGAGTATCTGCTTGTAAATATTGATTCCCTCGTCAAACCGCGACACCTCCCACTTTTGTGTAATCACCCTCTGCATAAACCACGAGGCCTCATCAATACTGTCGATCCCGGTGCTGAGAGAAGCAAGATCCTCGATACGGATACTGTCTACTTTCAGGTAGTTCTTCATGATTATCTCTGAAGAAATAATCTTATTCCGAAGGTTTTTCAGGTTCTCATGAATCTCATTGTTCTCCGCGTACTGCTTTTCGTAATCGGCCTTTAGAACCAGATAATGCTCGTAGTCGTCCAAATCCTTATCTATCAAAAGTTCTCCTTCCTTGAGTTCATACTTCCTGCTAAAGATTCCGTATTGCCGGGTCAGCTCCCAGGTGTCGTTATCCACAAAGGTGCTGTCGGGTCCACCAATGAAATTCCAGCCATGAATATCATCGGTGTACCCGTTATTGTCATCATCAATACCGTTTCCCGGTATTTCATCCTTGTTGGTCCATATCGACCCAACAAGATCCTCATGATCGGTTTCAATTCCGGAATCGATAATAGCCACAACCACTTTCGTGGCTTTCTTGTTTTTCAGCAATTCGTTGTAAGCGCGATCTGCACTAACACCAATAACCCCATCCTTCCATGGGTCGAGATTGTACCAGTTTGTCGGAGCTTTCTTGATGGAGTCGGGCAAAAAGTTGCTATCGTGGATATCGATCGCTGATAGCTGAAATGTGAAAACTAATAAAAGAACCGAAAGTGTTGACAGGCTACTTTTCATATGATTTGATATTTGATTGTATACTTATTATTTCAATAATTCCCGGTTTTCAACAACCAGGAATGTGTTCATTTGCCGTATGGCAACCTGGTCACAATGTCCAATATATTCAATGGTACAGCTAAGGCTTAACCTTAACCTTAACCTTAACCTTAATCTAAACCTTAATCTAAACCATAATCAAACCGTCAGCTCCCTTCTACTCATCAATACCAAACCCATAAACAGCGATATGTTCATAAGTCTGACCGGGCTCAAGGATCACAGAAGGGAAATTTGGCTGATTTGGTGAATCGGGAAAGAACTGAGGTTCCATAGCCAGTGCATTCCTGAAGTTATATATTTTACCTGATTTGCCCACAACGGTTCCGTTAATGAAATTACCACTGTAGAACTGAAGACCCGGCTGGTTTGTGGATAGTTCGAGAAAACGTTTGGAAACAGGATCGGTGAGCCTTGCTGCCAGGGCCAGTTCGCCGGTATTGTTAACCAAAACCCAGTTATGGTCATAACCTTTGCCGTACACGATCTGCTGATCTTCGGTCTTGTCAATCCCTTCAGATATCGTCACCGGGGTTCTAAGGTCGAAAGGGGTGTTTTCCACGGGCATAAACACTCCTGTTGGAATGAGGGTTGAATCAACCGGAGTAATGGCATCAGCTAAAATCATGATCTGATGATCCAGAATCGAACCGCTTCCTTCTCCGCTCAAATTAAAATAAGCATGATTGGTTAGGTTGATAACCGTTTTCTTGTCACTAACAGCAGTGATCCGAAGTTCGAGCCTGTTTTCAGGTGTTAAGGTGTAAACAGCAGTTACTTTGATGTTTCCGGGGAATCCGGCCTCCATATCTGCGGCTTCGTAAACCATGGTAACGGAATTACCCTCCTGACTTGCGGTCCATACCTTCTTGGAAAAAGCGTTTTTCCCTGAGTGAAGGGAATTTTCACCATCGTTTTGCTCGAGTTGGTAAGCCACACCATCGATCGAAAACAAACCTTTGTTTATGCGGTTTGCAAATGGTCCCACAATACAACCCAGGTTCATGTTGTCGGTAAGATACCCGCGGATATCGTTATAGCCAAGTGTAACATCGGCATAGGTCCCATCCTTATCGGGAGTAATTACAGAAACGATGGAAGCCCCATAGTTGGTGAGCTGAACGGCAATGCCGCCTGTATTTTGAAGTGTATACAGTTCAATTTGCCGGCCATCGACGATTGTGTCAAAACCACTACCTGAAAGTAACAGTGCATTGACCGGATTATCGTTGTTTCCGGGAGTGGTTTTGCAGGAATTTACCCCTGCAACAGTGCTTGCAGCAAAAAGAAAAATGAAAATCCGTTTCATAAATGGTTATATTTGGTTTTAAAGCCTAAAACTAGGCAAAACTGCTCAGATTTCGCAATTATTAAAACATTTTTATTTTCGGGGGAATTGCAAAATTGTGGGCCAAAAGCAGGAAGGTTGAAAAAACGGGCGATTTATAAAGCAAACAAATTGAGGTTTTACCCAACTGCAAAGATTAAATATATTATTTTTGAATTGTTTTAAACCTTTCTTGGTTACAAGCGTCAAAACAGAGAACTAAAATACAGGAAATGCAATACCGATATAAAACACTTACAATAATCCTTTGGATATTCTCTGTTGGTTCAGGGTTTTCCAGTGCGCAGGAGCAGCCCGTTATTTCCAAGCGTGAGCAGATCAAGGCCAATCTTACCGCCGAGCAGAAATCACTCCTGGAGGCAAACCGTTCATCGATTGCCGAAACCAGGCAAGCTTTCAAAGCCAGTTTATCGAAGGAGCAAATTGAAATGTTGGAGAGCAGTGCCCTTACTATAGAGCAGAAAAGAGCTAATCTGAAAGCCACTCTAAATGCGCAGCAAAAGCAGATCCTTACAGAAAACAGGCAAAACAGGCTAATGCAGCGGCAGCAATTCAGGAGTACCCTGACCATGCAACAAAAGCAATTTATGAAAAAAGCATATTTCAACAGGATAGGAACTCTCGATACCCGTCCCGGGCTCAAACGCCTGCCACGCCGGTTAAGAAGGTAAAAACAATTTCACTGTTGCAGAACCATGCCATTCAATTACAAATATCGAATGAAAAAAACAATTATACTTTTCCTTGCATTTTCCTTGTTCACAGGGAAATTTGCCTTTTCACAGGAGCAGGAAAGCAAGCTGGATTCCATTCTCGACGCCATTCTTTTTGAGGATGAGGATCTTCTCAAGTTCCTTTATGAGGATCACAACTACCAGTATCTCTACACCCGACTGAATTATTCCAGCAAAAGTCTTTATGCTGGAAGAAGCGTGGGGACCGATCAATTCGATCTTACCGGACAGATTCATTACTTTCACTCTTCAGGATTCAATCTGGGAATTGCCGGTGTGGCTTATAGCGGATTTACACCTAAATATAACACTACGATTCTTACCGCGGGATATTTCCACAAATTCAAGAAGGCTGAACCCTTGAGCATTAGGGCTTCCTACTCCCGCTATTTCTTCGAAGATATTGACTCGGTGGAAGCAAGTGCATTCAATTCGAGTTTGAGCCTGGGAGCATCATTCACCAAAAAACATTTCGGCGCATCTGCCAACTCTACCTTCCTTTTTGGGGACGACTTCAGTACCCAATTCGATCTCAGCAGCTGGGGGAGTTTTAACCTTTTAAAATTCGGGTATTCCAACAAACTGAGCTTCGAGCCGGAAGTATCTGTTTATTTCGGCTACCAAACTGCTATTTACGGACAGTTTGGAGTTGATTTCCTCAGCTTTCTCAATCGCTCATCAGAAGAATTCGGTTTGATGAATACGGAACTCTGCTTCCCCTTAACATTATCTTTAGGAGGATTTGACCTGGAGGCCGGTTATTATATCGATTTTCCACGTGCGTTAGGTCTTGAGCCAGAAATGGATCCGGTTTCGTGGCTTGGCATAAGCGTATCCTATATGTTTGATTTGAACAGGAAGTAGCCCGTTACAAGTTTATATATTATAACTTCTTCGGGACGTTTGGTCTGAGTTTGTCGCTCGTAAAACTTTTAACTTCAGAAAACCGGAGTATTAACTTTCCGAAAACACTTTCCTAAGCATTTTGAACAAAATAAAATGAGAATTGGGATTTATTTGTATTTTTAGCCCTTAATTTCATTTTATGATTATCCAGGTATTCCAGCATGTTTCCTTTGAAGGCCCAGCCTATATCGAAGAATTGGCAGAGGCAAACTCTTACGACCTCCATGTTTGCCGCTTTGATGAAGGCGAAATGCCGGTTCCCCCAACCGATTTCGACATGCTTGTTGTTATGGGCGGGCCTATGAATATCCACGAGGAAACCAGTTTCCCATGGCTTACAGAAGAGAAAAAAGCCATTGAAGAGGCCATTAAAAGTGATAAGGTGGTTTTTGGCTTTTGCCTTGGGGCTCAACTGATAGCTGATGTTTTGGGTGCCCGGGTTTACAAAAACAAGGAAAGGGAAATCGGCTGGTTTCCGATAACACGACCGATGCCCGGAGTAGGCAATCCACCTCTGCAATTTCTCCCCGACATCGCCACTGTGTTCCACTGGCACGGAGAAACTTTCGACCTGCCAAAAAATGCAGTGCGGCTCTATAGCTCAGAAGCAACCGATAATCAGGCGTTTCTATACGAATCGAACGTTCTTGGCATGCAATTCCATCTGGAAATGCTAAAACCCTCGATCGAAGACTTGGCTCATTTCTGCAAATCAGACCTGGGTGAAGGCGAATTTGTGATGTCGGCCCGCGAAATGCTCGCAAACTACAGCAAATATGAAGTCGCCAACAAAAAAATGCTTCAAAACCTATTCAAGTATTTTGTGAAGGAGATGGATTTATAATCCCTCGAAATAAAATACAAAACAACATCGACCAAAACCCTGTGCCCCATGATTCCGGCACAACTCCTCCGGAAAAGACAAACGCGTTAACGAACTATTTGGCCGGGCCTAAGTTTTTCGGCTCGTTCTACAAGATGGCTGCTTTAATATCCATTGCGCTTATCGTAGGGTACGGCATCAACCAAATCAACAAAAAATCAGCCGCCGTGACTTTCTTTTCCCAAACAGGAAAAGATCGCATTGAGCTACCCGACGGATCGATAGTGACTTTAAATGCCGGTGCAGAAATTAACTATCCCAAAACGTTTTCCAAGAATACACGCCTGGTCCGTTTTTCGGGGGAAGGCCATTTTCGGGTACATAAAGACACTGCACTTCCGTTTATAATCCGAACAGAAAAACTAAGCATCAGAGTTCTGGAAGCGTCATTGCTTGTAAAGGCTAACCAAAATTCCCCTGAAATAGAAGTGATTGTGGAATCGGGTAAGGTAGCTTTGTATTTAGGTTCCGACCGGCGAAAGGAGAAAACTGTCTTTACCAATGAAAAAGCTGTTTTTGACAAAGCACTCAGAAAAATAAATATCACCGAAACCACAGATCCTCATTTCCCCGCCCGGTAAACCTCTAAGATTTCATACCTGGAAAGTTCAACAAAGAAAATACTGGTAAGCCTGACCTCTGAATAGCAATAGCATCTCTGTCTTATAAATCACAATTCTGAGAATTACAAGCTGTGCCTTTGATTACATTTCGAAGAATTAAACACTGTGTTAAAAGTACTCGAAGAGGCTGATTGCTTTCGCTTTTGTCAAGAAATCCAAAAAACAGAAACATCATGCACAATGTTCTGCTATTGTAAAACATATAATTCTTCTGATTGGCACCAAAGGATAGTATTTAATTGGTTAATTGGCATTTAAGAAGTACTTCGATCTGAAATGTTGAAAAAAAAGTTCAAAACAGTTTTCATTTATTTGGGTAAAAATATAGTCATTATTAAATTAGTGTTATATTTACACAACTATTCTATCACATTTACTAACTAAAAACAAAAATTATGAGACAAAAGATCTTTACTCTTTTTCTATGCGCAACATTTTCAGTTGCCGCATTTGCACAGCAACCCTCAGGCGTAATTGTTAAAGCCACCACAGCTCCGGTGATCGACGGCGTGGTTGATGAAGTCTGGGCTGACGCCAATGTTTACGACATTGACAAACCTTATAAAACTGAAGTTCCAACAATCGGCGAGGTAGGCGAAACAACCTGGCAAGCATTATGGACATCAGAAGGTATGTATATCCTTATTAAAGTTGCCGATGATGTTTTTTATCCCAACTATGCCGTTACTCCCGCAGGAAACAATTGGGAATATGACAAACCGGAAATTTATTTTGACGTGAACTATGTTCTTGTTGACGGTATTGGTGGCGGCGGTGGTAAAGGACACTATCAGTTCGCTCCCGGTTTTACCGATGGCAAGAACGATGGCACAGCAATTACTGAAGATAATGGCGTTATTTATGCCTTTATGGTAGAGGAACCTACTTACATTGGCGAGTATTTTATTCCTTTTTCCCTTCTAAAAGACAAAGACGGTGTCGGAATTGACAAGATGGGAAATATCGGTTTCGATGTTTCTGTTATTGACAGGGATGCTCCGACCCCGGTTCGTCAGCGCGCTGTATGGGCCAATATCGGAGGGGTAGACGAAAGTTACGCTAACATGGACGAGGCCGGCATCATTACTTTTGAAGGCGCTGAAGCTGGAACTGACGTTGAAACCATAAA
>JAIFNN010000045.1 GCA_020047715.1 Bacteroidota bacterium
GTCAAAAATCGGGTACGATTTCGCATTGATCCATAGGATGGTTTTATCGGGTCTTAGGATGCGGTAATCATAGTCGAAAAGGCCTTCCTCAATAAAACGTGAAGATTGGAACAATTCGTTAACCCGCGATTGGTCTTCAGGATGGATAAGCTCAATAAAAACCTGCGGGTTGACGTATAGCATCTGGCAAGGTATTCCAAAAATTTTTTCGAAAGCCGGGTTAACATAAAGCATCTCATGATCGTTTCGAACCCAAAAAACCTCATCGATATTTTCTGCCAATTGCCTGAATCTTTGTTCACTTTCACCGACCCTTTCCATTGCAACGCGCAATTTTCTCTGAATGGATTCATTCTCCCGGAGTTCTTTCTGCAATTGATAATTCGCAAAACTGGAAGAGGTGAGAACATTTGCCAACTGCGAATAAAAGCCAATGGCCTGATCCACAAATTCGCGGGTGAATCTTGGGATTTTCCGTAAAGCAAACAAATACTCTGTTTTGTCGAAGTTGTATTTTTCGGCCTGCTCATAAAAGAAATCCTCATCAACAATCTCGTCGGAGTAGTGAAACTGGCCCAGGAATATTGTTGCCACATGCTGTTCCTCAATAAAAATGGGCTTGGCAATATCCCAAAGATTGTTTTTGCATTTATATGCAACGTAGCTATTCTGTGCAAGATTATCAACAAAATACTTATCGCTTTCCAAACAATTCTTAAGGGTTTCTGGATGGCAACGATGATACTTGGTGCATATATCCTGCCATCCGGTAGCAACCAGGATGTTATTCTCCGGATCGATCACTCCAATTGGAATACCGGTTAAGGAGTAAAAAGAATCCATTAATTTCTGAAACTCAGAAAAATCCACCAGATCTTTTATAACTATTTTATCGCGGTCCATAAGAGCATTTCCAACATTTACGGATTCATTGTACAGAAATTGATATTTCTTCCAGTGCCACAACAAACAGACTAGCTTCTATTGCCTTACTTTATAGTTAGCCAATCCAATAGGTCACAGTTTTTCACTTTTTCCAGCAACTAAATGTACAACGTTTTAGGTAATTCCCAAATTCAGCTAAAGTATTCAACAGCACGGATAATAACATTTATGATTCCTATAACTTTAAGGTATACATCTTAATATCTGACCGTTGGGCAAGATGCACACACAAATATCAGTTTTCGACGCTCACTATTTAAAATGAAACTAAATTATGCGATTTCCATGACTATATGATTTACAGCAATATTTAATAATAATGTAATCCTAATTTTGTAATTCAATTTAACTCCAAACAATGGATGCAAACAGCGGTAAATCGATTGAGCATAAAGGATTTATTGAGCGCATCGCTGAAGATTCCGTGGTTGTAAGGATTATTTCCGAGTCCGCATGTGCTTCCTGCCATGCCAAGGGAGCCTGCACTGCGGCTGACATGCAGGATAAGGAGATAGTCGTTGACGGCAGTACCGGGAACTTCAAAATTGGCGAGATGGTAAATCTGGTAATGGAACAATCGCAAGGGTATAAAGCACTTCTGATCGGGTATGTTTATCCTTTCTTAATTCTTTTTACTACTTTGCTATCGGCAAATGCGGCAGGAATAAATGAGTTGGGGTCTGGTTTGCTGGCTGTGGGTATGCTGCCTCCCTATTTTATTGCTGTTTACTATTTAAGAAACAAAATCAGGAAAAACTTTAACTTTTCCATACGAAAGATCGATTGATATGAGCAATGTCGTTCTGTTTACAATAATAACCCTGAGCACTATCGGGGCTGCATCAGCGATAATACTTTATTTTGTTGCGCAGAAGTTTAAGGTGTTTGAAGACCCGCGGATCGATATGGTCGAGCAGGCTCTGCCTTTGGCTAATTGCGGAGGTTGCGGTTATGCCGGTTGCAGGAATTTTGCAGAAGCAGTAGTGAAATCCGACAGTTTCGATGGATTGTACTGTCCGGTAGGTGGCAACGAGACCATGAAAACCCTGGCTGCCTTGTTGGGTCGGGAAGCTGTTGAGCAAGAGGCAACTGTAGCCGTTGTGCGTTGCAGCGGGTCTCCCCAGCATCGTCCCCGGACCAATCATTACGACGGAGCCAAGTCTTGTACTATTGCACACAGCTTGTACATCGGTGAAAGCGGCTGTCCGCATGGATGCCTTGGCTATGGAGAATGTGTGGACGCATGTGATTTCGATGCCATATACATGAATCCTGAAACAGGTCTCCCTGAAGTTATCGATGATAAATGCACTGCATGTGGAGCTTGTGTAAAGGCATGTCCAAGAAACATCATTGAGTTAAGAAAGAAAAACCCAAAAGACCGGAAGATTTTTGTTTCCTGCATCAACGAAGAAAAAGGTGCGGTGGCTCGTAAAAATTGTGCCGTGGCTTGTATTGGCTGCGGAAAGTGTGTTAAAGTTTGCCCTTACGACGCTATCACAATGGAGAAAAATCTGGCTTATATCGATCCTGTGAAATGCAGACTTTGCCGTAAATGTGTTGTGGAATGCCCAACCAATGCTATTCTCGAGATTGGTTTCCCTCCCCGGAAAGAAAAACCGATAGTAACAGAAGATAGTGAAGGCTCGGGATTGAATTTAAGTTAAAAGCAGCTACTACTAAACCATCAAAAAAGTGCTAAAAACATTCACACTAGGCGGTGTTCACCCGGAAGAAAACAAGTTCTCTTCTCATAAAAAGATTGAGGTTCTTCCTGTTCCTCCCGTGGTAACCATTCCCCTTTCACAGCATATTGGAGCACCCGCAAAAGTGCTGGTAAATAAGGGGGACAGAGTAAAAATCGGACAGGTCATTGCTGAATCAGGAGGATTTGTTTCTGCCAATATTCACTCCTCGGTAAGCGGCACTGTACTTAAGGTGGAAGCTTTTCCCGACAGCACCGGATATCGCAGGATGTCGGTGCAGATTCAGTCCGAAGGCGACGAATGGGTCGATGGTGTGGATCTGAGTACCGATCTAAAAAAAGACTTCGACTTTAGTTCGGAAGAGATTATTCAGAAGATTATTGCCTCAGGTCTTGTCGGTCTCGGGGGAGCAACCTTTCCTTCCCATGTAAAACTCAGCATTCCCCAAGGAAAAAAAGCCGAATACCTTATTGTAAACGCCGTTGAATGCGAGCCTTACTTAACTGCCGACCATTCGCTCATGCTTGAAAAGGGCGAAGAAATAATGGTTGGAACACGGATCATGATGAAGGCCCTGAAAGTTGAAAAAGCTATTTTCGGCATCGAGAACAACAAACCCGACGCCATTGAGCTAATGAGCAGGCTGGCTGAGAGGGAAAAGGGCATCACGGTTGTGGCCCTAAAAGTCAAATATCCGCAGGGCGGCGAGAAACAACTGGTCCAGGCTCTTATCAACCGCGAGGTTCCATCCGGCGCCCTTCCTATCGACGTTGGGGTTGTGGCCTTTAATGTAGGCAGTATTTATGCAGCATACCAGGCGGTTCAGAAAAACAAACCCCTGATCGAAAGGGTTGTTACCGTTACCGGCAAATCCGTTAAAAACCCGTCGAATTTCTTAACCCGCATCGGGACGCCTGTTCAGGCTTTGATCGACGCAGTGGGGGGATTGCCTGAAGATACAGGCAAAGTTGTCAACGGCGGCCCCATGATGGGCAAAGCCATCAGCAGTCTGGATGTGCCTGTTGTTAAAGGCAGTTCGGGGATACTGGTGATTCCCGATACCGAGGCCAACCGTCACGAAACAGAAAACTGCATACGCTGCTCAAAGTGCGTCAGTGCATGCCCGATGGGATTGGAGCCCTATCTGCTGATGAGCCTTGCTGAAAGGGAATACTTTGGACGGATGGAAACAGAAAAGGTAATGGATTGCATGGAGTGCGGCTCATGCAGTTACACCTGTCCATCGAGCCGGCCACTCCTTGATTACATCAGGCTCGGCAAAGGAAATGTGACACAGATTATCCGGGCAAGAAAAAACTAACAATAATCCGACAATAACGTCTTTCAGATATGAGCATTTTCACAGTATCTCCCTCTCCCCACGTTCACTCCGGGCAATCGGTCCCGAGACTGATGTATGGGGTGGTCATTGCCCTTTTACCCGCACTGGCGGTTTCGGTCTTTTATTTCGGGATCGGAATGATCATTATAACTGCTGTTTCAGTGATTTCCTGCGTGCTTTTTGAGTTCTTGTTTCAAAAATACCTGTTGAAAAATCCATCAACACACCTCGACGGGTCGGCAGCACTTACCGGGCTCCTGCTTGCTTTCTGCCTCCCGGCCAACCTTCCTTGGTGGATGGTGGCTATTGGCGCCCTGGTTTCGATTGGTATTGCAAAAATGACATTTGGTGGGTTGGGAAACAACATCTTTAACCCGGCTCTCGTGGGAAGGGTGTTCCTCTTTATCTCTTTTCCCGCTGCCATGACCTCCTACCCCAAACCCGGCCAATGGTGGGAATATATGGATGCCACAACCGGGGCCACTCCCCTGGGAATAATGAGCGAGAGCCTTGCCAATAACATGCCTGTAAGCGAAATCATGGCAGGCATGCCTTCCAATCTAGATCTGTTTCTTGGGAAAATGCTGGGGTCCGCTGGAGAAGTTGCAGCCTTCGCACTCCTTCTCGGCTTGGTGTACCTGCTCTGGAAGAAAATCATCAGCTGGCATATACCTGTTTCCATTCTACTTACCGTAATTATTTTTACGGGAGCTCTGAGCCTTGGAAATCCTGAAAAATATCCCTCACCCCTATTTCACCTCCTTACCGGAGGGTTACTGTTGGGGGCTATCTTTATGGCCACCGATTATGTGACGTCCCCCATGACGGTTAAAGGAATGATAATTTATGGCATCGGGATTGGAGTTATAACCATTCTGATCCGAACCTTCGGAGCATACCCGGAAGGGGTTCAGTTTGCAATCCTTCTCATGAACGGGTTTACTCCGCTGATAAACAAATATGTTAAACCCAAAAGATTCGGAGAAGTTAAACATGGCTAAAAAAGAATCTACATTTGGCAATATGCTGATGGCTTTGCTGATCATCAGCCTTGTATCCTCTACCACATTAGGCTTCGTTTACGAGTTTACCAAAGAACCCATCCGGATGGTAGAGATCAACAAAACAAATGCTGCAATACAGGCCGTTGTTCCCCCATTTGACAACCAGCCGGCAGTTGAGTCCTACAAGGTTGCAAGCGATTTGGACAGTCTTCGGTTTTATCCCGCCAAAATGAAGGGTGTTGTTGTCGGGACAGCGGTGGAGACCTACACCAAGAAAGGTTTTAGCGGTCTCATTAAGCTGATGATAGGCCTTGCACCCGACGGATCAATCATTGACATATCCGTCCTTGAACATCAGGAAACCCCGGGCCTGGGGGATAAAATCGACAAAGCCAAATCGGATTTCAGTTTACAGTTCCAAGGGAAAAACCCTGCCGAATTTAAGCTTATCGTAAAAAAAGATCGAGGAGATGTAGACGCGATAACAGCTTCAACCATAAGTTCCCGGGCTTATTGTGATGCGGTTAAGAGAGCTTACGATGCATATATGAGTACCTTGGTGAAAAATCAATAACATTTTAAAATGGAAAATATGAACCAGTGGAAAAATTTCACCAAGGGCTTTCTTAAAGACAATCCCATCTTGGTGCTTATACTAGGAACTTGTCCCACCCTCGGGACAACCACATCGGGAATTAATGGCCTAAGCATGGGACTGGCCACAACGTTTGTCTTGTTGGGATCCAACGTGTTTATCTCCCTGTTGAAAAACTTCATTCCCGACAAAGTAAGGATACCCGCATTTATTGTGGTAATAGCCAGCTTTGTAACCGTTGTTGAACTTGTAATGAAAGCCTACCTGCCCGATCTTTTCAACACGCTCGGTCTCTTTATACCTCTCATCGTGGTTAATTGCATTGTTTTGGGCCGGGCAGAGGCATTTGCAAGCAAAAACAATGTTTTCAGCTCTGCCGTCGACGGATTAGGCATGGGGCTCGGATTTGCCATGGCCTTATTCCTTTTGGGAACGATTCGGGAAATTCTGGGTGCAGGTTCGGTTCTTGGGCACAAGTTTATTTCGGGGGATGGGATGCTTGTTTTCATCTTGGCACCCGGTGCCTTTATCGCTCTGGGATACATGATTATGCTGGCCAATCAGATGAAAAAGAAATATATAAAGGATTAAACAGGCTCTGTCCATGAATGTTTGAAAAGGCAGTTCCTAAAACTGATTTTGATCTGGAGGGATTTACCGGTTTAACGTAAAAAACAATATTATGGAATATATATTAATCATCATCTCGTCCGTTTTTGTAAGTAATATCGTTCTGGCGCAATTTTTGGGGATATGCCCATTTATAGGGGTTTCCAATAAGGTTGAGACATCCATAGGAATGACGGGTGCCGTAACTTTTGTTATTGTGCTGGCAACGGTTATTACCTACATGGTCTACACCTTCATTTTGATTCCATTGGGGATTGAATTCGCGCGCACCATTACCTTTATACTTATCATTGCCGCCCTGGTTCAGCTTGTTGAAATCATCCTCAAGAAAGTTAGTCCGACAATGTATCAGGCTCTGGGGATTTTTCTCCCGCTGATTACAACCAACTGTGCGGTTCTGGGTTTAGCGGTACTGGCGGTTCAAAAAGACATGAACCTTGTGCAGAGTACAGTTTTCGCGTTCGGAAACGCTTTGGGTTTTGGTTTGGCGCTGATAACCTTTGCCGGTATCCGAGAGCAACTCGACCTGCTCAACATCCCCAAACCTATGAGAGGAGCGCCGATTGCCCTTATAGTTGCAGGTATGCTCGCGCTGGCCTTTATGGGTTTCTCAGGGATTGTTTAAAAACCGACTACTTTTCCTGAATGAGCCTTATCGAAAAAACCGTTGAATTCGTGAAATCCTCACTGTCGGATGCAGAAGGAGGTCACGACTGGTGGCACATACAGAGAGTATTGAACAACACCCGCAGCATTGCATCAAAAGAGCAGGTCAACATGGAGGTTTGTGAGCTGGGTGCGCTACTCCATGACATCGCCGATCCGAAGTTCCACGATGGCGACGAGAAAAAGGGAAGCCGCATAGCCAGAGAATTCCTGACTATGAACTCAGTCCCGGAAAACCATATTCTTGCAGTACTCGATATCATCGAAAATATCTCTTTCAGCAAGGGAACCGACACGAAAACGATAAAATCGCCCGAGCTGCAGGTGGTGCAGGATGCCGATCGGCTCGACGCGATGGGGGCAATCGGGATTGCGCGTGCATTTAATTACGGGGGATTTAAGAACCGCGCCATGCATGATCCCTCCATTACCCCGAAAAAATATGCCAACAGCAGTGAATACCGCAACAGCGACTCCCCCACTCTGAATCACTTTCACGAAAAGCTGCTGCTCCTGAAAGAGTTGATGAATACAAATACCGGCAAGGAAATGGCGGAAAAGCGTCATGCCTTTATGCTGGATTTCCTGAAACATTTCCATGGGGAATGGAACGGGGACCTGAAACATTTCCATGGGGAATGGAACGGGGAAGTCTAAAAAGCCTTCGTTTTTCGACAATGCATAACAATAAAGCCAACCGCCCGGCTAAATCAGATGTCCAACTAACATCCGGGGAATGTTTTCAATCAATGCCGACAGAGATTTGTGGGAGTTGCAAAGAGTAGAAAAACCATTATCTTTAGCACAATAAATACCCGGATTTACCGTGCTTACACCTAAGAAAAATATCTGTAATCCCTTTTCCCTGCGGTGGTTGCTGCTGTTGTTTCTGTTTATTCATCCGGGAGACAGGTTGCATGCGCAATTATCGCTCGACAATCTCGATTACGATCGTATCCCCCAGAAAAAAATCATTCATTTCATTGAGCAGCAAAAGAAGTGCGGCCGCAAGCATTTTTCCGATTTTGAGCCCAAGTGCTTTATGGAACAGGATTCGGCAAGGTATAGCAAAGTTTCGACCAGCTATATTATCCGTGGAAAAACAGATGAAGTATGGAACGAGTATCTAAGAATACAACCCAACGAGGCTTATTCGGGTAGAATTGTTGGTTTCGGTTTTT
>JAIFNN010000240.1 GCA_020047715.1 Bacteroidota bacterium
CCGGTGCAGGTGGCATGGCGAATAACCCCGGTAAACCAGATATGGCTAATACCGAACTCTTTCAGAGACTTCAAGACATGAGGCGTGAAATGTCCGAACTTGGAGCAGCCATTTTCCCGAAGCGTGCCAAAAGGCTTGTTTGTATGATTGTCGTTGCGAAAAAGCCGGGTAAATACCTGGTAGATGTTTATCATGGGATCCGAATATAAGGTTTACAACAATATCTCCTTCGGGAGTTTGGTGATATTTCTTATTTCCACACTTTTCACAAAGAGTTCGGCACCTTCCGACTGAATCTGAATTTTCCCGGAAGTGAGAGGCTTAATCCCACCATCCTCATAAAGTCCGGTATTGCTGTTAACCATAACGGTAATGCCGTTAACCACGTGAACCGAGGTGCCACCAAAACAATATAGATCAACTGTGTTCCATTCCCCGAGTGGGTTCTCCTGATCGGATATTTTCCGGATCATGGGAGCATCGAGGTGTTTCCCAAATTGGATCGGCTCTGCACCCGGGTCAAAAATAAAATCGTTGCTGCCCTCAACTTTCTGAGCTTTGGTCTCGCAGCAGGTGTTCATCATCAGGTAGGTGTCACCCAGATTGTCATGCATCAGTTGGCATTCGATATTGGTCATCCAGGTTCCGAATGCTGCTCCGAATTCGCCGAAGCTGTGGTAGAGCAAACCGCTGTTCTGGCGCGAATAAACAGTATCGCCCCAACGAAATACAAGCCGCAGATGGTAGTTTTCGAACGACTCCCGCGTAGTGAGTGAACCATTGATCTCACCCGAAATCCGGATTATCTTTTCACCGTTTTCTTCTATTACCGTAAAAACATTTTCGACAGTGGCTGCTGCGCCCAGACTGTCGAAATCAGGACCCAGGGAAGAACCAAGGTACATGTCCCAGTTTTCAAGATTTTCACCGTTAAACAAGGGGGTAAACGACTGGCTTTTCTGGCAGGAACTGCTGATGAGTGCAAGGCTTGCAAATGCAACTGCAAGGGTTTTTAGTTTGTTCATTGTTTTGCTTTTTAATTTGACATGCGCTTTAGTGTTACAAATCTAACTTATTTTTATACTTGGCCATACATTATTGCATGCATGGAAATCTTCATATTTCCGATCGCTTGCTTTTTCTTATATTTATAAACTGAACTTTCATAATAATTACAAAATACAACTTTCATGCTCACAATCATATCCCCCGCTAAAACTCTCAAAGAAAATTTTGACGCGGAAACTCCCCGGACCTCTATGCCTGAGTTTTTGCCTGAAGCCGAAACGCTAATAAAAATATTGAGAAAGTATAATGTTCCCAAACTTATGGAGTTGATGGATATTAACCCTAAGCTAGCCGAATTGAATGTCGGTCGTTTTAACAGCTGGTCGCTACCGTTTAACCCGGGAAATGCAAAGCCGGCCATACTTATGTTTAACGGTGAAGTTTACAACGGTCTCCAGGCTGCTTCCTTGAATCAAAACGAGCTCGATTACGCTCAGGATCACCTCCGGGTTTTATCCGGGCTGTATGGGATTATTCGTCCTCTGGATATTATTCAAGCTTACCGCCTTGAAATGGGTACGAAACTTAAGGTAGGGAGAAAGAAGGACCTTTATGCATTCTGGGGAGATAAGATCACTCAGAGTATCAACAGAGAAATGGCTTCCCATACGGAGAAGGTTTTGCTCAATCTGGCATCGAATGAGTATTTTGCGGCAATAAATCCCCTGAAAATAAACGCGAGAATTCTTAGCTGCACTTTCAAGGAAGAGCGTAATGGGAAGTACCAGTTTGTAACCATTTTTGGTAAAAAGGCCCGCGGACTCATGACGCGGTTTATCATCCGGAATAGAATCGAAAAATCGGAAGACCTCAAACATTTTGAGGAGGATGGCTATTTTTTTAACGAAAGAATTTCGAGGGAGGATGAGTGGGTGTTTACAAGATAAATCTTGGATTTTAATCAAAATAGAAAGTCAATACAAGTCGAAAGAACAGTTGTACGGTTTTGCCTGACTCAAAATAAACTAAAATATGTTACCCTATATGGTAACTTTTTTTATTTGCATTCCATGAGCGTAGTAAAAGAAAAAACACTCACTGATTACTGCAGTCAGAATAAATTCAGGTTAGCGGCAGAGCCCTTGAAAGCCTGGGTGTATGAAACAAAACACTCAGATTGGAATTCTGCGGGTGAGTTGAAACTGAAATACAGGAGCGCGAGCATTATCAGTTCAAAGAGAGTAGTTTTTAATATCAAAGGAAACAATTACAGGTTAATTGTTGACATTGAATTTAAGCTAAAAATTGTTTTTATTGTATGGTTAGGCACGCATGAGGATTATGATAAAATTGATGCAAAAATGATACGTTATGAAAACTAAAATACTAAGGACTGAGGAAGATTACAATACTGCTTGCGAAAGGGTTTATGAACTCATTCATTCCACAGAGGATTCCATTGAGCCAGCAAGTCCAAAGGGTGAGGAGTTGGAGCTCTTATCCCTCCTTATTGAGAAGTATGAGCAAGAACTTCACCGTATGGAAGCCCCTGATCCTATTAAGGCAATAAAGTTCAGGATGGATCAGATGCATTTAAGACAGCAGGATATAGCACCCTTGTTTGGTGGCAAGACAAGGGTTTCCGAAGTGTTACATGGGAAAAGGCCATTAACTTTAAAGATGATCACTTTATTGAACAGATATCTTGGAATTCCGCTGGAATCGTTAATAAGCGGAAATAAGGAAATTATTCTTGAAGCTGAGAATAAAGATAAACTTCTGAAAATATCATCGATTCATGACTATCTTAAGGGTTCCAGAGCAGCTATGATATAAACTTAATTTACTATCTTTAAAAAAGTTCTTTGGAAAATGCAGCTTCAAATAGAAAACTGCTCCAGCTGAAAGTCTTCAAAATATCCCCTGTTTCGTTATGATGATTATTAAGGAACAGGAAAGATCATTAGTATGATTACGGGGCCAGGTTTTACGATCCTCAGTTAGGACGTTTTCACACAATTGACCCGCTGGCTGCTGATTACGATAATTTATCTCCTTATGGTTATTACGCAGGGAATCCAATCAAATATATAGATGTTAACGGTGAATTTATTGGAACCATTATTGGAACCGTTGTTGGTGGAATAGCTGGGGCTTACGACTCTTACAAGAAAGGCGGTGATGTATGGGCAGGTGCTGCAGAAGGTGCTGTTTCTGGAGCAATAGCTGGAGCAACCGTTGATTTAGCAGTTGCAGCTACAGTTGCGACAGGAGGCGGTGCTTTAGTTGTCATTGGCGCAGGGGCTGCAGCTGGAGCGATTGGAGGTGCTGCTGGTGCTGTTGCGGGTGATGCAACCGGACAGGTAGTAACAAGTGTAAATAAGGGAAGTAGTATTTCAAATGCTGTAAGCAACATAAATACAACTAATATGGCCGATAAGGCTAAAACAGTTGCTGTAACTGGTGCAATTGGAGGAACTGCTGGTGGTGCTGTGGGCAAAGGTCTTCAAGCGGCCAGTAATTCTACAAAAGCTTTACAAGGTACAATGTCTAAAAATATTACCGAAACGGCCAAAACGTTAACGAAAATGGGGGCTGATGAGAAAACAGTTGGAACCGCAGTTAATAAGATTACAACAGGCATGGGTGAAGCAGGAAGGAATACAGTAAATTCAGCTAATAAGGTAGCCGCAGGGACTAACATGGCAACCGAATCTGCGATAAAAGTAGGTCAAATACAGAAGGAGGAGAAAAAGTGAAATTAATCATAAAATTATTTTTCATTTTAGGCATTGCTTTTTGGGGCTTAGGTTTATTGTATAGTTTTTCAAAATTAATCGCATTAAATGGTTTAGGTAACATTTTTGAGATGAATGAGGCTCGGAATGTAAAAACGGAAATAATCAGAGACTCAACAGATATTAGTATATTATACACATACCAAGTTGAAGGGAAGGTATATCAAGACAACTATAAAATGTTTGTTGAGTATTTTGAACAATGTGGCATTGATACCATTGTAGTTAAATACAATAAATACTTTCCTATGGTTAGTTTTATTGATGGTGTTCCGTTAAAAATCAGAAAGCAAAAAACAGGTATTTTTATATCTACGTTTTTTTTATTGTTTCTTATTTTACTTTGGAAATTGAGCAATAAGGATAAATGGATTAAAACATACGAAGAAGTTGGAAATAGGCCTTGGTTATATCCAGATGACAAAACAATCAAAAATCCATTTAGACGATATGTAAATAGATTGTTTAAGAAATAGCATAAAAGCCCGGACTTGCCGGGCTTTTTGCTTATAATGCAGCCACGTTTTTCTGAAAGAAATCCTTAAACTTCTTTTTAGTCAGAAAAGTCTGGATCATTTTAAAGACCACTTTTTTTCTTCCGGATCGAGTTCCTGGATAAGCTTCACTTGTTCGACGGTTGATTTACCAATCTGGCATGGTACTTTAATGGAATTAGATTCATGCTTCAAAATATTCAATATGTGGGATATTCATGGTCGTTTTGACTATATTATAAAAGGGTATATCTTTGTATAAATACATGAACAAATGATAACAAGGTTTTATTTGGACACATCAGTATTTGGTGGATATTATGATACTGAATTTGAAGAAATAACCAAAAAGCTATTTGATCAAATTGTAAAAGATGGAATAAAGATTATGTATTCAGAATTAACAAAAAACGAATTGATAAATGCACCCGATAGAGTGAAAGATTTTATTAAGAGTTTGCCTGAAAATTTAATTAACTATATTGAAATTACAGATGAGTCTTTGATCCTGGCAGACAAGTATATTGCAGAAAAAGTAGTTGGGCAGACAAGCCGGGAAGATTGCATTCACATTGCTCTTGCAACGATTAACAGAGCAGATGTTCTTGTAAGCTGGAATTTTAAACATATTGTTAATCTGACAAGAATAAGAGGCTATAACTCTGTTAACCTTAAAACAGGTTATCCTTCTATCGAAATCCGCTCACCAAAAGAACTGATACAATATGAAGACAACAATTAAAAAAGATTTTGACGCAGTAAAATATATGCGGCAGGAGAGAGATCGAATCGGCAAAGAAATTGCTGGTATGAGCCATGAACAGATAAAAGAGTATTTTTCGAAAAGAAGAACGAAAGAGAGAATTCCCAATTCTTAAAATAACTTTTTTTTGGATATATGGTTGGTATGATTACGGGGCGAGGTTTTACGATCCGCAGCGGGGCAGGTGGTATCTCATTGTCAAAAACCTCGTTTTCCTTCATAATTTTTGTTAAAATGTAAATGATCATGTGCACTTTGAATTAAGTAAGGAACTGCAATACCTCCCCCAAAACAGCGTGAAAATTTCTCTATGGAGCTAACATAAAAAAATATCTTAACTTTGCTTCATTAGAAAATTTCCGGTGATATACCCAAACAACTTCGAGTCAAAAATTGGTTTCGACCGCATCCGCGAGTTGACCCGTAACTATTGCCTCTTTGAACCGGGTCGTAAGCTCATCGATGAGCTGGGCATGCTTACGGATGAGACGAAGCTTAACCTGCGCCTCGATCAGACCGAGGAGTTCAGGAAAATCCTTACCACGGGAATAGATTTCCCAATCGATCATTTTATCGACATCTCCCGATTGCTTAGCAAAGCAAGGATAGAAGGGACTTTTCTCGAGGAATTCGAAGTGTTCGACCTCCGCCGTGCTCTTGATTCTGTAAAAGCGATTCTTAACTTCCTGAAAAACGACGATAAAAACCTGTACCCGGCTCTTAAAATTATGGCTGCTGAGGTTAAGCTTTTCCCTATGGTGACCGAGCGGATCAATAATCTACTGAACAAAAACGGTAAGATAAAAGACAACGCTTCACACGAACTTCAGAGCATACGTCAGGAACTGCTCTCTAAACAATCCAGCATTTCCAAAAGGCTGAGTGCCATACTTCGCAAAGCACAGTCGGAAGGATGGGTGGAGGAAGACGCTACTCTGGCAATCCGCAACGGCCGACCTGTTATTCCGGTTTTGGCAACCAACAAACGGAGAATTGCCGGGTACATTCACGATGAATCGGGAACAGGAAAAACAGCCTATGTCGAGCCCGCCGAAATCGTTGAAGCAAACAACGAACTCCGTGAGCTTGAAAATGCCGAGCGTCGCGAAATCATTAAGATACTCATCATATTTACCGATTTTCTGCGTCCCTATATTGAGGAACTCATTGTTGCCCATTCATTCCTTGCTGAAGTCGATGCCTGTCGGGCGCGGGCAAAACTTGCGGTTTCCCTTAATGCCATCCGACCTGCCCTGATTGATGAACCTGCGATTCTCTGGGAGCATGCGCTTCATCCCTTATTGCTCCTTTCTTTTCGCGAATCGGGTAAAGAGGGAGAGGTGGTGCCCCTCGACATAGAATTGAACCCTGAGGGTCGGATTCTTCTGATCTCAGGACCCAATGCCGGGGGGAAATCGGTTTGCCTTAAGTCGGTTGGCCTTCTCCAATATATGTTTCAGTGCGGATTCCTGGTTTCGGTTCGGGAAGGATCACGCTTTGGGATATTCGACCGTTTCTTCATCGATATCGGCGACGAACAATCCCTCGAAAACGACCTCAGCACATACAGCAGTCATCTCCTGAACATGAAGTTCTTTCTCAGGAATGCCGATTCATACACTCTGGTGCTTATCGATGAGTTTGGCACCGGCACTGAACCTATGATCGGCGGGGCTATTGCCGAGGCAGTACTCGAAAATCTCAACGCATCGGGCAGCTTTGGGGTTATTACGACACACTATACCAACCTTAAGCATTTCGCTGCATCAGCCGATGGTATTGTGAATGGAGCTATGCTTTTCGATACCGAAAAAATACGGCCTCTCTTCAAGCTTGCTATTGGCCGGCCTGGCAGCTCTTTTGCCTTTGAGATAGCCCGAAAAATTGGGCTTCCGGAAGAGATACTTCAAAAAGCCAAGGACCGTGTGGGTCAGGATCATATCGACTTCGATAGGCACTTGCGCGACATCATTCGCGACAAGAAATACTGGGAGAACAAACGCGACCGGATCCGTATTTCCGAAAAACGACTGGGTGGTCTGGTTGAACAGTATGATAAAGAACTCAGCGACAGCGAGAAACTGAGGAAGCGAATTCTGCAGGAAGCCAAGCAAAAAGCGTCGGAAATACTCGCAGGAGCCAACAAACAGATCGAGAACACCATTCGCGAGATCAGGGAAGCCGATGCCGATAAGCTTAAGACTCGTGAGGCACGACAAAAACTTGAGGATTTCAGACAGGAGATCGAAAAAGTTGATCAGGAAAAAGACGAGCTGCATAAAAAGCTGGAGGATCTGAAGAAACGGGAAGAGTCGCTTGTCCAGCACAGACCAAAACTGGTTAGAAAGCCTGCTGTTAAAGAAAAGATGGATACCCAGATTAAAAGCGGTGACTTTGTTCTAATGGCCGGTCAG
>JAIFNN010000004.1 GCA_020047715.1 Bacteroidota bacterium
TGTAGTTATCGGTGATTCTCGGGGGAATATCCCCCTTGGAAATACGATCCACATACTCGGCCGCTACGTTAAGAGGGCCGATCACCGCATCAAGGGTTTTGTTTACGCCTATAACAATCTCCCTTACCTCGAAGTTGACCTTTTCGGGATCGCCACGGGTGTCGAGCTTGCCGGCAATGGCTGCGTCGGCAAGAATTTTTGCCTGAAAAACAAGTGATTTTATAATGGATTGAACATTGCCTGAAATAGCAAAAGCAAGAACCATTGCAAGTGTGACTGACAATCCAATAATTATCAATAGTACCAGAGTTGCCTGATCAGCCAGACGTGTGTTTTCGTCAGCAATGTACCTTCCTGTTACAACATTGTTTTCCACTAACACGTCCAGTGCATTCTGCAGGCGAACATTGGCAATTTGCATCTCGCCACGCATAAGTGCAATGGCACTTTGCTGGTCGTTTTCGTGCAAAAGACTTTCTAAAACCGGAATACTCTCCATGTATTGGCGTTTAGCTGAAGCCACCTCATAATAATTATTCATAGCCTGCGGAAGAGTAAGCGTAGCTTCATATTTCGTCAGTGCTTCATTCCATAATGCTTCCAATTCAGCTATTCTCGTGAGAAACTGTTTTTGTTGTTCAGTATCTGAAGAAAACACCAGTTCACGAATATTGACTCTTATCCGTTGAAAATACGAAGCAATTTCCGTGGCATATCCCAACGGCATCGTTACGGTTTCAAATAGGGCGGTATCCGCCTCGTCAATTTTCTTTAATTGGCTAATTCCGGCAAGGCCTATAATGGCTGAAATTAAAGCAACTGTCACAAATCCGGTCAGTAATTTAGTCCTGATTTTGATTTTCTTGAACATGGTGTCTATTATTAAATTAATTAAGCTGTCACTTATTGTTTGTTTTTCAGTACTGTAATTTTATTTACTAAACAGTAAGGTTAACAACTGAAAAATCTCTGACAACAATAAATCTCCCACCACTTGATATTTCAGATCAGATCACGCCTTATTGGTATTTTTTTCTTTAGGTTAGGAATTCCGGGAGAATTCCATAAACCGGATTGGCCTTCAACCTTGATTTTCAGCCTATCAAATTTATAAACTAATAATGTCAATATATAGCGAGAAACACTTGAAACACCAGATATTTACACTCATTTTTCAATGCGTATAAACACGTGAAGTGGGAAGAGTCTTGGAATGTATTTCGGGGGATTGAAAATAAGAGGCTATTTTCCGGATCTGACTATTTTAGTTTAATAATAAAAGGAGCTATTTTATCGAGGGGGAGAATATGGTCGGCGGCGTCCAGCTTAATGGCTTCCTTAGGCATTCCGAACACCACGCAGGATTTTTCGTCTTGTGCAATGGTTTTTGCACCCGACTCCTTCATTTCGAGGAGACCTTTTGCCCCGTCGTCGCCCATACCCGTCATAATAATCCCGATGGCATTAGAGCCCGCATATTGGGCAGTTGATCGGAAAAGAACGTCAACCGAAGGTCTGTGGCGGTTCACCAGAGGTCCGTCTTTAACCTCAACATAGTATCGTGCACCGCTGCGTCGCAAGAGCATATGTTTATTTCCGGGAGCAATCAAAGCACGACCAGGAAAAACAGTATCTCCGTTTTCGGCTTCTTTAACAGTTATCTTGCATAATTCATTTAGCCGGTTTGCAAAGGATTTGGTGAACAATTCTGGCATATGCTGAACGACAACGATACCGTGGGTATCGGCCGGAAGAGCCTGCAAAAATACGGATAAAGCCTCGGTTCCTCCGGTAGAAGCTCCCACAGAAATAACTGTATCGGTGGTCTTAATCATGCTGTTTGAATTGACCTTAGCCAAAACAGCATCGGCCGACAATTTGGGTTTCACATCGATGGGAGAATATGAAATTATCTTTTTCCTCAAATTGGCTTGGGCCGCGGCTTTAATCACATCACAGAGCCTGATTTTTGATTCTTCGAAAAAAGCTTTTGTTCCCAACTGAGGCTTGGTAATGATTTCAACAGCCCCATATTCGAGTGCTTTAATTGCGGTTAAGGATCCTTCGGCCGTTAAGCTGGAAATAATAACCACAGGGATGGGGTGCTGGCTCATTATTTTCTTCAGGAAAGTGAGACCGTCCATTCGGGGCATTTCAATATCGAGTGTAATAACATCCGGAATTTCCGTTTGGATTTTTTGAGCGGCGAAGTAGGGATCTACGGCCGTATCAATCACTTCAATATCCGGATCCGATTGAAAAATTGAGGAAAGGGTTTGTCTGACCACTGCAGAATCATCAACAATCAGCACCTTTATTTTTTTGTTATTCGTTTGCATACAATTTTTTTATCGAAAATAAGACTGGGAACATTTTTAATCCAATACCGGAAAACAATAAGGGCAAATGGGTCAAATCAATTCATTATTAGTGAGACAGTTCTGTTTCAGCAGCAAGTTTTTGCTTGGGTTCTCTGACAGAACTGCGTTGGTTTTGTCGAATATTCAGGAACGAATCTGCCAATCCTTTGTTTAAAGCTTCGCCTTCCAATGAGCCGGCTATGGGCATACATTCGAACCGACCTCCCTTTTCTGCGAAATTGAGGATTTGTTTTAAAGAACGGTTGAGATTTTCGGAAACTGTTTCGACATCAGCCGGATCGGCCTTGTAGTAGGCATCAATTAATTCCTCAACTACAGCTGTTGCCGTGTTGTCAATTATGCCCTCAATTTCATCTTCCAGCATTTGGAAATAGTCGTTTGACAGAATCAGGGGAGACAAATCGAGTTGGATTTTTCTTATTTTCTCAATAATATACAAGGCACTCAGGATTCCTAACGAGCCTCTCATGAATGCGTCAAGGGTGGATTCTTCCATAGTAACTCCCAGCACGTTAGATTTATCCTGCAAGCTGGTAAATTCGAGTTCTTGATTCTCGCAGCCGGAAAGTTCGGTGAAACTTTGTATAATACCATTCCATATCCGTGTGTAGCGTTCAAGCTCGCTAATACTTTTCACGGTCAGATCGCCTTCGAAAAACAGATACAAGCCTGAATGCATGCTGTTGGGCTCCGGGTTGTCGATTAGGTCGGCGATAATCACCTGCTCAAAAACCTCATAGAACTGGCTAACCGCACTGAGTTGTTTAGAAAGCATTTTGCTCTTTACTCCAATGGCATTCGAAAGGCTTAAATAATCATTGGGTTTGGCTTTGAACAGGAAATCGATAAAATTAGCTGCCGGCTCGCCAAAAACATCATTTGTATCAAACTTTTTAAACACGCAGAATGCATCTTCACCCATTTTTGAAGGATTATTATGCAGAAGGTATGATTTTAATCGTTCTTTTGAACCGAAAATTTCATCCGAAAAATTGCTTTCGGGATTGGCTGAAGCGTCTCTAAGCAAGCCTTCCAGTTCTGCGTATTTCTTCAAGAGCAATTGTCTTTCGGATTCCTGCCTGAGGAAATTCATTACTTGTATAAAGAGTTGTACTTCCATGATACTTGGTATTTAAATAATTAAAAGATATAGGATTGCAGGAGTCGGGAATTAACAATTATTGCCCTTCGCACATTACATTTTTTTTCTCGATCATTTTTTGGATTATTTCTCCGGTGAAAGTATTAAACTGGATTTTGCGTCCCAAATTCCCGCCTGTGCTGGAGCTAATAATCCTTATCTGATGTTCCATAAGCATTTCATTGGCCACAGCAATATTTCGCTCCCCGATTTGAAACTGCAGCAGGTTGGATTCGAAAATATTACCTCCCCCGAAAACTTTCGCATGCAAATTATTCTTCGCGCATCCCAGCGACAGCATCTTCTCAATCAGTTTGTTAATGGCTATATTGCCGAATTTTGGAGAGGCTAAACCCTGACCGTTCCAAAAAGGCAGCATATAATGATTTATTCCACCAATCTGCAATTTTGAATCTATAAGGCAAACAGAAACACAAGATCCAAGGATTGTGTTTACTATATAGGGTTCCTTGCTTGCAAAAAGTGCAGAAGGATAAAGGAAGTGGGAAGCTTGCTCAGACATATTTTGTAGTTCTAAAAAACTTGTTTGTCATCAAAGAAAAGTTCGTTGCCATCCGAAGCTGTTAAATAAGCTTCTTCATCGGCTTCAGGAATACGGATGGTGAAGACTGCGCCGTTTCCGTTTTCGCTCTGGAGGCTTATTTCCCCGTTTAGAATATCAAGCAAGGCTTTATTGATCGACAGGCCTAAGCCATGGCCGCGGTTAACGGAGGTAATTGTGTTTTCGACCCGGTTGAAGCGATCGAAAATAACTTTCTGATAATCCTGAGAAATGCCAATCCCATTGTCCTGAACCGAAACCAACAGCTCCGAGTTCAACGTCCAGGCACGCACGTTAACAATCCCATTATCCTTGCTGTATTTCAGGGAATTGCAAATCAGATTCGAAAGAATGAGCTTTAGTTTTTCAGCATCTGTTTTGAAATAGAACACTGAATCTTCATCGCGGGTCTCATCGAACATGAAATTAAACTGGATTTTCCGCTTTTTGGCTTCAACTTGGAACGACTCTATTACCGAACTGACCAGTCCCTCTATATCCACTCTTCCAATTTCAGGAAAAACATCACCGGCCTCGATTTTGGCGGCCGCAAAAATATTCTTCAACTGAAAGTCAAGAGCGAAGGCTTCGCTGTGTATAAGTACCACCATGGAGATCACTTTTTTCCAGTTTTCCTTTTCAACCGACAGGATTGCTTTCGACAGTCCCAAAATTGAGGTAAAAGGATTGATAATCTCATTGGTGATATTAGAAATAAAGTGACTCTTAAGCGTTTCCGCCTCTTCGAGTTTCTTATTTACCACTTTCAATTCGCTGGTAAGTAATTTTAATTCGTTAAGCGACCGAAGGTTTTCGTTCATGCGAATGCGTAGTTCCTCGATCAATTCCTCATCTGTTATTCGGACCATGGTTGTGGGTTTTGTGACATTATAACTATATGTTGCTGGTGATTTTTCAAATTTTTCTAAAAATCGTTGGTTTTATTTGTCTAAGGGGCACATTCATATTGGTAATAGACTCGGAATGTCCGAGAAAGAAAAAGCCATTAGGCTTTAGTTTTGAAGCCAGCTTGGTAATTACCTGCTGCTGGGTTTCCCGATCGAAATAGATCAGGACATTCCTGCAAAACACGATATCAAATTCTTTTTCCACAGAATATTGGGAGTCCATAAAATTCAATCGCTTAAAACTAATTTTTGATCGGAGTTCAGGTACAATCCTCACTGTTTTATTGAGAGGGTCTTTGCTTTTGAGAAAGTACTTTTTCTTTAACTCGTAAGGCACACCTGTTATCCGGTCGTCGGCATAAATTGCCATAACAGCTTTGTCGAGGATTTTTGTTGACAGATCGGTTGCCAGGATTTCGAAATCCATACCTGAGTGGCTGTGAGCGAACTCCTTAAGCACCATGGCAAGGGTGTATGGCTCTTCACCACTTGAGCAGCCTGCGCTCCATATTTTTATATTAGTATGCTCACGATTATTGTCCATCAGTTGGGGAAGAGCTGTTTCAATTAAAAAATCAAAGTGGGCCGGTTCCCGGAAGAAATCAGTTTTGTTGGTGGTTACCAGATCTATCATCTTTATTATCTCTTCGGTTTTCCCTTCCTTGGAAAAAACAAAGTCGATGTATTCCTTAAACGTGGCGATTTTGAGTTCCGACAATCGCTTTTGAAGCCTGCTTTGCAACATAACTTTTTTTACATCAGGCATCTTAATCCCCAACTCGTTATAAATAAAAGTACTGAGACGGTTGAAGTCCTCGTCTGCCATTTGTACTTTGTAGTAATCGTTCCTGTAATCAGAAGTTATTATTTCGCTCATATCTTTAATAAAAAATGTTAAACAGACACCTAAACCTTAAAAATATCGGTCTGCGAGTCTTTTGATAATTCCGGAAACTAAATTTTCCTGTATGCCTGGGCGTTAACTGCAAGTAATTCAAATTTTTCGGACAATTCATCCGGTAGTTTCTGAGTTTGTTCCATTACCAGCAAACCTCCAGTTGACAGTGAACTATAAAACATCTCAAGGATTTTTATTCTTTGCTCATAGTTCTGATGAAGCAGAACATTTTTGCAAATTACCAAACTGAAATCGTTGCTTGTAGGGACGAACGACAGGAGGTCTTCACGTTTGTATTTCACTTTCGACCTCAGTTCATAAATTACCTGAAAAGTATCGGTTAAGGTTTCGTGTTTTTGGAAATATTTTAAAAATAGGTCTTCCGGGATTCTCTGTAATTCAGCATAAGGATATATTCCTGTGCTTATAAGTTCTCCGAATTGATTACTGATATCCACATCGGTTGCATGGATCTCGACGTTTTTGAAGCTGAACTTTCCCATTTTTTCCGCCAGGAGTATTGCGAAGGTATAAGGTTCTTGCCCTGAGGCGCAACCCGCATCCCAAATCTTGATTTTACTCTTGCCGGAAACACGTGGAAGCAGCTGTTCTATAGCGTAATCCAAGGTTTGCTTGTCCCTGAAGAAATATGTAAATGCCATTTTAAAAGAATGTTATAAAGTTTATAACTTTTTGTTTCCAATTGAAGAGCCTTTCCGGCACCACCCGATTTGTTTGCGTTAAATCGGGCGGAAGCCGGTTTGGCATCTTCCTAAAAACCCCTAACTAACTAACCAATTAACCAAACCTATCTATTAACCTAAAACTTTTCATAACCGTTGTCCAAATGGTCCTTTCCCATATTGATATGGATCCCGTTGGTTGGAGAAGACGTTGGTTTCTTGTACGTAGACTTCATATCCCTTGCGATGGATTCCATGGTTGACCCGATACGGCTTCCGTTTCGGCCCTCGGGCTTCTGGGTTGCCTGAACCTGCTTTTTGGCTGCCTGTTGTTTGTGATGGGAGTCGCTCTCGAGCTTGAAGAAGGAGATCATCTCCAGCAAGGCTTCTGCCTGTCCGGCGAGTTCCTCGGAGCTGGTAGCCATCTCTTCGGATGCCGCCGCGTTCTGCTGCGTAACCTGGTTGAGCTGTTGTATGGCGTTGTTCACCTGGTCGGCGCCCGAGTTCTGCTCGATGCTTGCTGCGGCGATCTCCTGAACCAGCTTGGCGGTTTTGCCGATCTCCGGTGCAATGGATGCCAGCAGTCGGCCCGACTCGTCGGTGGCCTTCACGCTGTTCTTCGTAAGCAGGTCGATCTCTACGGCTGCCACCTGGCTGCGCTCGGCAAGTTTCCTCACCTCAGCCGCTACCACTGCAAAGCCTTTGCCGTGCTCCCCTGCCCTGGCGGCTTCAACCGCTGCGTTGAGCGCAAGGATGTTGGTCTGGCGCGCTATCTCGCCGATGATCGATACCTTCTCGGCAATGTCCTGCATGTACT
>JAIFNN010000027.1 GCA_020047715.1 Bacteroidota bacterium
AGGTTTCAGGAAAGCCAAGTTGCTCATGGTCAGGATTGGTTGTAGCTATGAAATCTGCCTGATGGCAACTGCTGCACACAGGACTCAGACCTGAATAACTTTCTTCGGTATGACATTCAGCGCAGGCAATAGCGTGAGACTGTTGCAATGGGAAAAATGCATGATTGAAACCTGCTCCTTCCCAACGGGCAGCATTTATTGAGTGGCAACCGGAACAGTCATCCGAAAAACCTGCAGATACATGATTTGGAAGGGTAGTAGACAGATAGTCATCCCTATGGCAATCGATACAGCTTATCCCGTTAATATCAAACCGGGTGAGGTTTTCCGAATAGTGACAATCAAAGCAATCGGCTGTTTTGTGGGCACCCAATAGGGGAAACCTGCTGTTTTGATGGATTTCCGTTATATTACTTACCAGCCATGATGAAGGAGTATGACAGCGGGCACAATCCTGGCCGACAGTTGCCTGATGAATATCAATGTGGCAATCGACACATTCAGTCCCTGCTTCTGAGAACACCAGGGTTGGATGACAAAGCCGGCAGTTTATGCCAATATGTTGCCCAATCAGAGGCAGTTTGGTGGAATTATGATCGAAGGAGTAAATTTTCTGATCCAACTCCCAACTGGTGGAACTGTGACATTTGCTGCAACTGATTTTAAAGTCGGAACCGTGCGGAGAGTCGCTTTTCCGGCTTGCCAAGAACAGCAATATGCTAATTATCAGGAGTGACAGGACTCGCATTTGTATTCCTTTAGTTTATATTTCACATAAATCAGTGATCCATCTGTTGTAGGCTTGTGACATTTTGCACAGGGAACATTAACGTGCTTGCCATCGAGCTTAAAAGCAGCAGCGTTGTGGTCGAATTTAGAAGCTTTCCAGTTTTCTGTGTCATGACATTCTTCGCAGGTGGTTTTGCCGTTCTTTTCAAATTGTTGGTAGTGCTTATCCGTATGGCACGCAGAACATTCCTTTGCACGGTCCTTAAAAGCCTGAATTATCGCACCTTCTTTATTTCTGCTGATATGACAGGCCCTGCATGTTTGATCCTTATGGGCCCCGGTTAGAGCAAAAAGGGTTTTGGAATGATCAAAAACTACATCTCCCCAGCGGTTTTCGTTGTGACAAAGAGCACAATTTGCTTCAGGGTAATATTTACTCTGGATATAGGCCAGATGAATATCCGAATGGCAGTCCTTGCATTTACTGCCAATCTCTCTGAAACTCCACTTATCCTGCTTTTTGTGACATTCAAAACAAGGTGTTGCCACATGAGAGCCTTTAAGAGGGAAAACAGCCTGATTATGCTGTTCAATTGTATAGGAGAATTGGGCAAATCCCTTTAAATTGTGACACTGGGAACAATCGGGAACAATGCCGTTTTTAACGAACTGACTTTTATGGTAGTCTGAATGACAATCGATGCAGCGATCATGTTTTAAAGGATCTGTGAATTTCCCCTTATGACAGGATTTGCAAGTAACGATCAGGTGCTTATCTTCCAGCTTGTAATTTGTTTTATTGTGGTCAAAATCCTTTAAACCCTGCACATTCTGAAACGACTCTTCGCTGTGACACTGTCGGCAGTTTTGCCCAAATTGGTTGTTGTGGGGATCCTTATGGCAGCTTGTGCAATTGCTAAACTGAATCCCCTTGAATTCCTGGAATTTTTTTCCATTGTTTAATTGAATCTTATGGCATTTAACGCAATCAACGCTTTTGTGCTTACCCGCCAGTCGGAATTTTGCGTCGTTATGATTAAACTTCGAAGCCGGCTTAAACAAATCGGGGATGTGGCAATTCAAGCATACATTGGAGAGTGTTTTAAGGTGGTAATCTTCATGGCAGTTTAAACATTCATTGCCCACGCCCAGATAGCTGTTCTTTTTTGCTTTAAGTTTCGGGTCAGCGATAAAAGCAGGTGCATGACAATCCTTACATTCCTTTTTCGCATGAGGAGCCGATAGGGGGAATCCCGTCAAATTGTGATCGAATTTTTGTATGTCAAGCCTTATAAGCTGAAAATTCTTACCATTATGCTCACTGTGGCAGCTCAGGCATTCTCTGCCTTTTACCTCCCCGGAGGAATGAAATCCCTTTTGCAGCGTAATCCTGGTTTGAATTTCAGTATGGCATTTCAGACATTTTTCATTGGATACTTTTTCTCCCAGCACATGGCATTGAGTGCAATTCGAAAGGCCTTCGAGATGGGCATGTGGATTCGACAGGTCTCCCGGAGATATTTGTGCCTGGAGAGGAATGAAATGCATGCAGGCGATTAGAATTGTTAATAATGCTTTAGGTAGGGTTGAGGAGGTGATGGTGTGATGGCGTGATGGCGTGACGGGGTGATGGCGTGACGGGGTGACAGCGTGAAAAAAGTAGCTCACACTTTTTTTCATTTTCAAATTTTCGTATTGTCCCATCTTCAAATTTTCAAATTCTTTCATCTTCAAATTCCCTCATCTTCAAATTCCTTCATCTTCAAATTCCCTCATCTTCAAATTTTCAAATTAAATTAATGCCCCAACACTGTCTCCCCAAATTTTCTTGTGATCCGAATTCCAGCTTTCTCCAGGAATTGGGTAGGCAGTTCTCCTCCCGCGAAAATATATACAAGATCGTTCTTTAGTTTCAGGTTCTCAGATTCTTTTTCAATACTAAGGGTGATAAACTCGTCTTCTATGGATATTAGGTTGGAGCCGAGTTTCACTTCAAGCTTTCCTGCTGCAATAGCTGTGTTTAACGCTATTGTGTTGAGAGGCTTGATGCGGTTAAAAACATCATTCCGGTAGGATAGAACCACATTGTTTTGCTCAGCCAGCAAAAGGGCAGATTCGACTGCCGAATCGCCTCCGCCCACCACAATGATATGCTTATCAGAGATTCCTTCTGATTCGATAAGCCTGTATGCAACTTTTTCGTTCAACTCACCCGGAATTCCGAGTTTTCTGGGTGATCCTCTGCGGCCGATAGCAAGAAGTACAGACGCGGTAGTGAACATATCGGATTTTATGGTGGTTACTTTAAAAATTCCATCCTCTTGTGCTATGGATTCAACTTTCGAGTTTTCCTGGATGCTGATGTCGTTTTTTCTTAATACCGTTTGCCATAATTCCAGAAGCTCGGTTTTACTGGTCTGATATAGTTTAATTTTCCCGACCAAAGGCAGGTCCATGGGAGATGTCATTACGATTTTTTTCCGGGGAAAAGTATAAACCGTGCCTCCCAGGGTATCTTGTTCCAGAACAAGAAAATTCAGACCAGATTTTTTTGCAGTTAGTGCTGCTGATATACCGGCCGGACCCGATCCAATAATTATCAGGTCGTAATTCGCCCCATGTTGTTTCTTAAGCGACTTAACAATATTCCCAACTGCCTGTTTGCCCTGTTCAACGGCATTCTTAATAAGGCCCATGCCCCCAAGTTCCCCCGCAATAAAAATCCCCGGAACATTTGTCTCAAAATTGTGATTCACATGGGGAAGGTCGACCCCTCTTTTCTCGGTGCCGATGCGCAATGTTATTGCTTGTGTGGGGCAAGCATGAAAGCAAGCACCATGCCCTATACATTGGGATGCATTTATTATGGTTGCCTTACCATTTCTGATACCCAGAATATCATGTTCAGGGCAGGCGGAAACGCATGCGCCCGTTTGGATACAACTATTTACATCAACGTAAGGGTGCAGTGATACGGGCTCATACAAGCCTTCAGCTTTTGCCTTGCCGATTTTTTCCTCAACGATTTTCGACTCTTTGCTTTTCTTGCGCAGGTAAAGTGCCACCACTGATATGCAAAGGATCGCAACCAGGGAATAAATCAGAATATTTTCAAGCAGCGTTTCCATTTTTCTAAAATATCCATTTATATCCAAAAGTCAGTGCAACAGCTATATGAATCAACATGATAATTAGCATAACCAGTGCAAATGGAAGATGAGCAACATGCCAGTACTTAAAAAGATTTTGCATAGCTGAGAGACGCTCTATTCTTCGATTCAGGTTAATATCGTTTTTCACAAGTGAAATTATCGTATTGTAATCCTTTTTCGGAAATCGGTTTCTTTTCAGTACCATTTTTACATCTCTCACGGATTTGCGATCGTCTATGTATTTCCTGAAGTTTCGAACCAGAAAATTGCTATGGTATAGCTCAATTTTCTTTTTTATAGATTCGCTTATTATGGAATGACTTTCATCATCAAGTTGAAAAGAGTCCCTGAGGATACCTGCAACATCGCTCTTCATCTCACGTACCTCATTCAAACTGAGTTCTCTTCCTTCGATGGATCGTGGAATCTGAATATAAATAAACCTGCCGATTATGCCACTTATAAAAACCGCCACCATGCTCCAGAAGCTAACAGCAACGATTCCCCCGAACTTATATGCCGTATGAAAAAGAACCATTAAAGGCCCCAGACTGCATAAAAAAATGTGAAATTCCAGCCAATACCTGAGTTGACCAACTCGTGACAGCCAACGATAACGTTTTCTGGCCATGTAGGAAGTGACACCGATTATCATTAGTAAAGACCCAATGATTCCCAGTCCGTGACCAACACTTCCACTCGGCTTTAACATCTTATGGTCGGGGTGGTATACCCGATCTTCCAGTCCCAGCTGATAATATGAAACGCCCTTATAAACCAATGCTATTAGTGTTGTAAATACTATGACAACCAAAACTCCGAGGAATATTCTATGAGCTGATTTTGACATAAAGAGCTGATTTACATAAGCAATTAATAAACAAAGATAAGAACCATTCTTCGAAAGCTCATGACTTGTTCATTGGTATATGTGTTTATCCAGATATTTAGAATCATTAAGTATAAGCATATTTTTTTCTGTTCAACCATTGACCTTTTAAAGCAAAAGTATTTGTTGCCCAAGATTTTCGAAAATGTGTCTCCCGGGGGATTCGATTTGCTTTTTTTCTCGTGGCAAGGTGAGAGGGTGAAGTATTAAGGATGAAATTGTTGGGATTATCAATTCCGACATTATCAAACTCAAAAGAAAAGTAGATGAATTAAAGGACTTTACCGGACCTATTGCACCTGATGATGCCATTATCCGTTCCAATTCCGCCCCCTCAATCTCTTTTTTCATGTCGGCAGTTGGGCGATAGTTTATCCCAAATTCAAAGTTGTTGATAGTATTTTTAGCGCCTTTCGTTTTTTCTTTTGCAATGGTTACAACGGGGTAGAACGAACCTATTGCTCCGGTTTGTACAATATTGCCTTCTTTGAGTTCCTGTAGGAGGAATTCTTGCAGCGAATACATGAAATAGACAACGTTTGCTTTCGAAAGCTATATGTTTTGGCTTGTTTTAAAAATTATGAAAAATATCATAGATCTATTTAAGCCGGAACCCGATATTAATCCTTAAATTTGCGGAAAAGGTAAGAAATCATGAACATTCAATCAAAGAAATTAGAACTTGTTCAACTAATCCTAAATACAGAAAAACCGGCTATTCTAGAAAAGATTGAGGATATTCTTAAGAAAGGAAAATCTTCTGACTGGTGGGATGAAATCAGTGAAGCAGAGCGGAAAGCGATTGAAATGGGAATCTCAGAAGCAAATAACGGAGAGTTGATTCCTCATGAAGTTGTCATGAAAGAGGTGAAAGCTAAATATAAACTTAGCTGATGAAAATAAGCTGGACACCAACAGCCATAAAGACTTATTTCAAAGTTCTTGACTACCTTGAAGAAGCGTGGACAAAAAATGAAGTACAAAACTTTGCAGATGAAGTTGAAAAAGTGTTGAACCAGATTGCGGAAAATCCTGGTATGTTTGAAGCATCCAGGAAAAAGAAAAATATAAGGAAAGCATACATAACCAGACACAATACTCTTTATTATCGCATAAAGCCTATAAAAAAAGAACTTGAGCTTCTTACATTTTGGGATAACAGACAGAATCCGGAAAAATTAATGTATTAGGTAGAATATCCTATTTAAAATCCAATATCCCAATTTTTCTTTGTGATTCATATCAAAAATTTTATCTTTAAATGAGTTCTTTGAGTTTTAATTTCAGTTGGTATGATTACGGATTCAGGTTTTTCGACCCGGTTTTAGGGCGATTTCCTTCTCTGGATCCTAAAGCAGATGCCTTTGTTGAACTATCTCCTTATAATTATGCAAGCAACAATCCTATTACATGTATAGATCTGTGGGGATTGCAAGGAATTCCATCAAATGATTTAAAGGACAAGAATGGTAATTTAACAACTGCTACATCAACTGCATTATCAAGTACTTTTTTGCCATCTTTGGAACCCAAAAGCATACAACCCCAAAGAGATTTCCTTGAGGCAGCAGGCCCAATATCATCATTTGAAATGTGGCTTGGTAGTCCATCTGAAGGATATGGTGAAGCTGCAGGGAAAATTGCGTTAAATATCACATACGATATTGTTAATTCTCCTGTTTCTCTGGTTACTGGTAAAACTATTGGTGGACATGGATTGAATTCAACGGATAAAATGGATGCATTTATAGATGTTGCTCCAGGATTATTATCTTTCGGTTTAACTAAAACAGGGGCAATTGTAAAAACGACAGGAAAGGGACTTGAAGGATTTAATGATTTTGTTAAGAAATCAGTTGATGCAACAGTGACTGAAGGCCTGCCAGAAGAAATGACATGGCAAAAAAGGGCTGGTGAACTATTTCAAACCAACAAAATCGATCAGAAAGCAATAGAAGCCAGTGATGCTGCATTTAGATCTTATGATGTTATTAAAGAAACTAAGGATGAATTAGATAAAGACTAATTAATATGATTCAAATTGCCGTACTAGTTGGAGCTGTTATTCGTTGGTTATTAAAGGCGTGTAAAACATCCTTAAAAGATGAGATTAATGGGAACTACGAAGCTACTTGGGGTAAATCTTATATGTTTGAAAATTACTTGATTGGAGTATTATTTGCAATAATTTTAGTAGGGATAGTGATAATTATCTTCTTTGTATAAATAAAAGGGATGTTATAATTTTCCGTTAGCCTTCTGATCTCATCGGAAGGCTTTTTTGCTTCACTAATCTTTGCTATGTCTCTCTTTGAAAATGAAGGTCTTTCGGGGTTCTGAGATATTGTCTTTATCCTTGCCATCCATCACTTCAAAAGTCTTTAGACCACATATGCTTGTCTGGCATTAAAATCCCGGATCAGTGCGCTTAACACTTTAAGGATAGATTTTTTTTTCTTCTTCGGGCAACTGGTCAAGTTGTTTGAATTGCTTTATCAGCTCGGCATCTTTTAAAGTCTGCTCCACCTTATCAGACTTGTTGCCATTAACCAGGTAATCGATAGAGACATCAAATACTCCGGCCAGCCGTTGTAGGACATCGGCCGGGGGCT
>JAIFNN010000252.1 GCA_020047715.1 Bacteroidota bacterium
TTTTCATTTCAACTCCCGTTTTGTCTGAAGTTCAGATGAAGGAAGCGGTAGAAAAGTTCAAGACTGTGATCACCGACAATGGAGGTGAGATTTTGCAGGAAGAGAACTGGGGGCTAAAAAAGCTGGCATACCCCATCCAGAAAAAATCCACAGGATTTTATTACATGTTTGAGTACCGTGCGCCGGGCGAACTTGTTGAAAAACTTGAGCTCCAGTTCAGAAGAGACGAGAGGATTATCCGTTTCCTTACAATGAAAATGGACAAGTATGCTGTTGAATACAGCGAAAAGAAAAAAGCAAGAAGAGAAACTAAAAAAGAAACGGAGAACTAAGCCATGGCACAAAACGCATCAGAAATCAGATATCTTACCCCACCGACGGTTGAGATTAAAAAGAAAAAGTATTGCCGGTTCAAGAAAAACAAGCTCAAATATGTTGACTATAAGGATCCTGAGTTCCTGAAAAAATTTCTTAACGAACAAGGTAAGATACTCCCCCGCCGACTAACCGGTACTTCCCTGAAATTTCAGAGAAAAGTTTCAACAGCGATTAAAAGGGCACGTCACATTGCACTTTTACCCTATGTAACCGATTTGTTAAAATAAACTACGGAGGAAAAGAAATGGAAATTATATTAAAACAAGACGTCACCAATATTGGTCATAAAGACGACATCATAAGCGTTAAGGACGGTTATGCCAGGAATTTCCTGATTCCTCAGGGAATGGCAATTACGGCTACTCCTTCAGCAAAGAAAATGCATGCTGAGACCATGCGTCAGAGAGCACACAAGGAAGAAAAATTGCGCGAAGAAGCTCAGCTTTTTGCCAAACAACTTGAGGGCGTCAGCCTCGAAATCGGTGCAAAAACCAGTACAAAAGGTAAAATCTTCGGATCGGTTAATACCATTCAGATCGCCGAGGCTCTTACTGAAAAAGGGTTTAACATCGACCGTAAGAATATCAACATAAAAGAAGACCTTATTAAAGAGGTTGGAAAATACACCGCAACAGTGAGACTTCACAGGGATGTTAAAGTTGAGATTCCATTCGAAATCAAAGCCGAATAGATAATTCGTTTGTGATAACAAAAAAGGGTGGCTTTGCCACCCTTTTTTTATTTCATGCAGGCATGGTTCTATTTGGCTGCTATAGTCTCAATTTCGATTGAGGCTCCCATTGGCAAATCCTTAACTGCATAGGCAGCCCTGGCAGGCTGATTCTCAACATAAAACCGGCCATAAACCTCATTCATCGCCTGAAAATCGGTTATTTCCTCCAAAAGCACGGTTGATTTCACGACATCAGAGAAACTATATCCAGCTTCAGCGAGGATTGCCCCAATATTTTTAAAAACCTGTTCTGTTTGCTCTTTTATCCCCCCTAGAACCAACTTTCCCGTTGTAGGGTCCAATGGGATCTGCCCTGAAACAAAAAGCATCCCGTTAACTTCAACTGCTTGTGAGTAAGGCCCAATTGCTTTTGGGGCTTTGTCTGTTGCTATGACTCGTTTCATGATTTCCTGTTTTAATATGTGTATATTAGTAAGTGCGTTGTTTCTGGAATAAAAGCTCCTGCCAACCAGAAAAGTCATCCCACGGCAAAAACTTTGTAAACAACAAACCAATTCCTTACCTGAAATTATCCTGCCACGGAATTCTTTTGTTGTATTTCAAATCCTGCAAAACTGCTGACTTCACATTTATCTGGAAGTTGAAACTCTTGTAGATACCAAACGGGACGGCCGTTAACCGCATCTCCCAGCAGTGCAAATCCCTGTAAATACTGACATTTGAAGTAGTGACCTTTTTCATTTTCAAGTCGTATCCGGTATTGTAACCGATTTTCCACTTGGGAGTCAAACTGAAATCGCCTGAAAGCCGAAGGGTTTGAATGATGGTGACGTCGTTGGCTGGTTTACTGTAACTTAAACTGTAATCGGCCCGAAGACTCCATGGTACATTAAAGTCAACATATTCCCCATAATAGTAATCCTCATCATAAGTATCATAACTGTCTTCAGGGCTTCGGTCCGACTTAACTCCACCAGCTTCAAAATCGCTGGTTACAGGTTCCTCATCCTCGCCGGCAGTTTTCTTCCCTGATTTGGAAGCGAAGTTGGTACCAATTGAAACAGAAGCATTTGTCATTCTTGCCAATTTACCATTTACTTTGTAATTGGACATGTTAATTCTGCGCTTATTCGCATCAATGGCATAAGGATCAAAATTTCCCCGGAAACTAACATTTACCTTATTATTGAGAAATTTGGTGCTTCCGCTCATTGAAACCGGCTGGAATTTAATGGAGTCGTCAAAATTCATATTGGTGGAGAAGTTCAGGTTTTCGAGCAACTTGACTTTTTTGAGTGTCTCGGAGGTATCTGTTACTTCCTTCACTTTCATCTCAAGGGTATTATTCAGCTTAAACGACATAGTCCGGGTTCGGCCGTTGGCGGATGGTGGGCCATAAATCCCGTTTTTAAATCTTGAATAGGTCTCAATGACTTTTCCGTCCTCATCAAGCACATCTTCGTAATAATTCGGAATTTTCCCTCTCATGTCGGGTACCAACGACATCCCAATGCCGGGCGACATTACATGTCGAATGGAATTGATTCTGCTGCCTGCTTTGAATTGATACATTCCATAGACCTTTGGTGCGAGCTGCATATTTAAAGAAGGATAATAGGCATGCGCATAACTCAGTTTGTTTATTGTATCGGTGGCTGTTTGGTAATAAGATGTATCCGGAGTAACAATTTGCTCGCGGTATTTTTTTATATAACTGGTATATCCAACCCCAGTATATCGAAGGTTAGGGGTAATAGTAAGTATTTTGAATTTCTTGAGTTTAATATTATAGGCTGGATTGATGTCATGTTTAAAGCCCGTCCTCATTTCATCCCACACATGGCTTGTAAACATCATCGTGTCGACGGTACGGATCTGATTATCGAAGCTGCTGGAATAACTTAACTGGATTGACTCGTACCATCTTTTGGTAACGCTGGTTTTGGATTTAAAAGGATAGATGGTAGCCATATTCAACGCCATCTTCGGTAAATTCAGGTCAACATTGCCTGTATTGCTGTTTTGCGAATGGTTGGCACTTGCCGTGAAATTGAAAGGCGTCCCCTGAAATTTTTTCTGATACGAAATGCTCGACTGTTTTGTATTGGTGAGGGCATTGGTAAGAATCTGGCTATGACTCCGGTCGAAGCCCCGTGTGGAGAGGTTCACGCTGGCCCGGAACTGCTGGCTGGGATTTGATTTGGGATCCTGGTTATGCGACCACATAATGGAATAGTCATAACCTTTGGAGTAATTATCCAAGCCTTTCTCCCCCGAAATGTTTTTAAAATATCGCCCGTTAAATCCCCCGTTAAACTTATACCTCACTTTATACTGGGTCCCGGCTCTGATGCCCCAGGTACCGTTAGTGTATATATCGCCGGTTACACGGAGATCCATGAAATCGTTAATTGCCCAATAATAACCTCCATTGCTCAGATAAAAACCTCGGATGCTTTCCTCTCCGTAGGTTGGAATCAATATTCCGGAGGTATTGGTTTTCGAATTGGGGAAAAAGCCAAATGGCAAACCAATGGGAATTGGGATGTCTTCGATAACCAAATACGCCGGACCAGAAATAATTTTATCGCCAGGTATGGATTTCGCTTTTGTAAGGGCAACATAAAAGTGAGGATGATCCAAATCGCAGGTGGTGTATTTCCCGTCTTTCATATGAATATGCCCGAACTCATCTTTTTTGGTTTGTGATGAATGAAGAAATCCTCCCTCCTGCTCTGTCTTTACTGCTTCGATATAGCCCTTTTTCGTTTTGAAATTATATTTTATTGACTGAGCATTAAATACTTGACCTCCATCTTTGAATAAGGGCAAGCCTTCAAGTTTCTTTGTTGTATCGTTAACCGTACCCCTGGCAAACACCTGGCTTTCAGCCATATCAAATTCTATATAATTCGCAGTCAGCTCGATGGCCTCAAATTTCACACTACCCTCACCATACAGATATACTTTTCGGTTATCCATACCAATAATCATACTGTCTTTTGCGCTGTAAACGACCTCAGCAGTGATATCTCCAGACTTGGTTTTGCCAGGCGTGCTGATTGTATCCACAGGATTAGTTTGACCTATTGAAACGAATTCGGCTGTGTCAATACTGGTTAAGGGTTTGCTATTCAGAGAGTCAGATCTCTCATAATACAATGAATCTTCCACCTGGGAGAAAACCGAGGTGCAGAAACCCGTTAAAATTATTGAAAGAATAAGAACTATATGAAGTTTATTTTGCAAGTTTATTATACTATTTTTGTAACCTGAATGTTTATTATAAATGAAAGACCAAAACTAATTAAAATCGACAAGAATGAATCATAGTAAATGTCGGTTTTGTAAACAATTTAAACGCATCTATCCTTACATTCTTATGTTGATGGTGGGAATAATTATTCTGCCTTCCCATATTAATGCCACAGGCGACCCGGATTTAAAAAACAAAGTCCACATAGTTGTCATCGACGCCGGACATGGAGGCAAAGATCCAGGAGCGTGTGGTTCCTTTGCTAAAGAAAAGGATGTAGCCCTTGGGATTGCGCTAAAGCTTGGCAAGTATATTGAGGACAATTTCAGGGATGTTACTGTTATTTACACCCGCGACACGGATGTATTCATTCCATTATTCGACAGGGCCGACATAGCCAATAAGGCCAATGCAGATTTGTTTATCAGCATTCACGCCAACTCAAGCGAGAAAAAATATGTGTATGGTTCGGAGACCTTTGTAATGGGAGAACACAAGAACGAGAGCAATTTTGAAGTCGCAAAAACCGAGAACAACGTTATCACCCTTGAAGAGGATTATTCGACAAAATACGAAGGGTTCGACCCAAACTCGATTGAGTCGTATATCATATTCAGTCTGATGCAGCGTACCTATCTCAATCAGAGTCTCAGGTTTGCAAGCATGGTTCAGGATGAATTCAGGGAAAAAGCCAGAAGGGTCGACCGTGGGGTTTTCCAGGCCGGCTTTCTTGTGCTTTGGAGAACCACCATGCCAAGTGTTCTTATTGAGACAGGTTTTATTTCACATCCTGACGAAGAAAAGTATTTATCCTCCCAAGCGGGGCAAGATTATCTGGCTTCAGCTATTTTCAGGGCGTTCCGAGACTATAAAGTAGGAATTGAGAACAGCAGTAATTTTGAAAAAAAACCAGAGCAGAATGCAACTGATGCTTTACCCGAAACTGAAATCAATCCTAACCAACCGACCCTATATTATAAGGTTCAAGTTTTTTCATCCAAGAATCTCATAGACTTCAATGATCCTTCGCTTAAGGGTTACGCAAATATTGAGTCGTTTGAGTCGGGAAATTGGTATAAATATGCCGTTGGTCAATATTTGACCTATGATGAGGCAGATCAGAATCTAAAAACTGTCAGGGAGAAATATCCTGACGCCTTTATAATTGCCGCAAAAAACGGGAAGATTATACCCGTTGGCGAAGCAAAACAAATTCTAAAATAAGAAAATCATGAAGTTAAAGACAGAGGCGAAGATTGGAATAATTGTATTGTCAACTATTGCCCTGGTTATCTGGGGAATAAATTTTCTGAAAGGAAAAAACGTTTTAAAGAGAACCGATGTTTATTATGCCATATATGACGACGTAGCCGGATTAAAAATGTCGGGATCGGTTATTCTTAGCGGGTTCAAGGTAGGGATGATAAACAACATAGAATTTGTGGAAGGCAGGTACGATAAGGTTATCGTCGCATTTATTGTCAACAGTACTTTTAACATTCCAAAAAACTCAATTGCCCAAATCTACAGCAATGATATTATGGGCAACAAAGTAATACGGATTATCCCTTCCAATGAGGAAGATTTTTATCAGTACGGTGACACCCTGCAGAGCGGCATCGATCCCGATATGATTGCCAAAATTCAGGAACAGATAAAGCCATTGGTCGAAACATCCACAAACGCTATTATGGGAATCGACACTCTGGTGACTTCCATAAACCAGGTGTTGGACCCTGAAACACAGAAAAAACTACAATTAGCCCTAAGTAATCTCGAATCTACAACAGCTTCAATCTCGAAGCAACTCTCACCCGGGGGCAAACTCGACAAGACTTTTACAAGTTTGCAGGCGTTCACCCTTATGCTCGACAATAACAAAGATAAGCTGAGTTCTGCCTTTGAAAATCTTGAGAGCATAACCGATTCTGTGGCAAACTCGAATCTTACACAAACCATAGCCAACATAAACTCAACCTTTGCACAAAGTCAACTTCTTCTCGAGAAGATCAACAATGGAGAAGGCAGCCTCGGTTTGATGGCTACGAGCGACTCGCTTTACAACAACTTGGTTTCGGCAAGTGCAAACCTTTCCATGCTTTTGGGCGACATGAATCAGCACCCCAAACGGTATGTTCATTTCTCGGTATTCGGAAAGAAGGACAAGTAAGTTGGAGCGACATTTTCATTTCATGGCACTTTTCAACCCGTGTTTATCGTCTTTTAAGGTCTAAAATTTGATAAAACTTCATATTTATTTGATTAATTTTTCAGACGAATTGAATTTGAACTAAAGTATTACTTGCTTAATTTACACTAAACGTTTAATAAACAATTTTTTAAGTCAGTGAATTATCAAATACTTGATTATCAACTGATTAAATATTTATCATTTTTTATCATCTCTTAAGCGACTGAGAATAAAACCAATAAGATTTTTATTAAAAATCAAGTGAATTTGAATTTTTTTTTTAGAATCTTTTTCACAATCTTAGCTTAAGAAATCGCGATAGTTTTTTATAGTCCGAATCAAAAAAATAAACCCAAAAAGAATGCACCAACGTGTTTGGAACAATTGTCTAAAAGTCATTAAAGACAATGTGCCCTCTATCAGTTATCGAACATGGTTTGAACCCATCGTTCCGCTTAAGCTGGACAGCAGCGTACTTACAATTCAGGTTCCGAGTCCGTTCTTTTATGAATATCTTGAAGAGCAATATATAGATATTCTGAAAAAGGTATTGCGCAAGGAACTTGGCGCTGATGCAAAATTGGAGTACAGTGTTGTCATGCAGAACAACAATTTCAATGAGAATAAGCCCTACACGGTAAAATTCCCTGCGAGAAATTCTAAAGAGATCAAGAACAAACCTGTTCCGGTTCCTATTGATCCCGAAGAGGCTACCATCAAGAATCCTTTTGTCATTCCGGGTATCAAAAAGCTAAACATTGATCCCAGATTGAACACCTCTTACTCCTTCACCAATTTTGTTGAAGGTGAATGTAACCGTTTGGCACGCTCTGCCGGTTTTGCCGTTGCTAACAATCCAGGGGGAACAGCTTTCAATCCTCTTCTGATCTATGGCGATTCAGGACTTGGGAAAACCCATCTTGCCCAAGCTATTGGGATAGAAGTAAAGGAGAAATTCCCTGAAAAGACAGTGCTTTATGTTAACGCCAATAAATTCCAGACCCAATTTGTCGATTCCGTTAGAAATAACAACAAGAACGATTTTCTCCACTTCTACCAAATGATCGATGTGCTGATAATCGATGACGTTCATGAATTTGCCGGAAAAGAAAAAACACAGGACACATTCTTTCATATCTTCAACCATCTTCATCAGTCGGGCAAACAACTGGTGCTAACTTCCGACAAGCCCCCTGTTGAACTTCAGGGTCTTGAGCAGCGACTGTTGTCGCGTTTCAAATGGGGATTATCTGCCGACCTGCAGCCTCCCGATTTTGAAACCAGGATTGCCATACTGCAAAAAAAGATCTATAACGATGGAATTGAAATGCCGGAAGATGTAATTGAATACATTGCAACCCACATTTCCGACAATATACGTGAACTCGAAGGAGCCTTAATCTCCCTCCTGGCCCAGTCTACCCTAAACAAAAAAGAAATCACTCTTGGGCTTGCTCACGAAATGATTGACAAGCTGATTAAAAACACAAAAAGGGAAATCTCTATCGACTATATTCAGAAGGTTGTCTGCAACTACTTCAATATTGCTGTGGATCAGCTTCAGTCAAAAACCAGGAAACGCGAAATCGTGCAGGCCCGACAGGTAGCTATGTATTTTTCAAAAACCTTGACCAAGGCTTCGCTTGCAAATATTGGTTCACAAATTGGAGGCAAAGACCACGCAACCGTTCTGCATGCTTGCAAGACGGTTAACAACCTTTTGGAAACCGATAAACGTTTTCGTTTACAGGTTGACGAAATTGAGAAAAAACTCAAAATATAATTTTCATTTTAAACAGGTTCTGCGGAACCTGTTTTTTTTTGCCAAGTACTGCCTGAATTATGGAAACAGACACTTTTTTGACTATAGAAAGCTTATCAGAAGGGCTTTATAAGGAGAAAGGCTCCCGGTTTCTTGCGTTTGCTCATCCGGTTCAAGACGAAGAGGGAATACAACTAATTCTTGAGTCTACCCGAAAAAAGTATCACGATGCCCGTCACCATTGCTATGCATGGAGACTTGGTGCCGATCTTGCCCATTTCAGGGTCAATGACGATGGTGAGCCAACCAATTCAGCTGGAAAACCAATTCTCGGTCAAATCCAATCCTTTCAACTGACCAATGTGCTTATAATTGTGGTGCGTTATTTTGGCGGCACCCTTCTTGGAGTAGGAGGACTGATACAAGCCTACAAGTCAGCCTCAATGGAAGCTCTGAAAAATGCAAAAATTATTGAACAGCACTTGTTTTTTACCTGCAGCATGAACTTTCTTTATGATGATTTGGGCCATGTGATGAAAGTACTGAAAGATATGGATTTACAACAATGGGACCAAAGGTTTGAGCTCGATTGCGAGCTCAAACTCAAGGTCAGGAAATCGCAGTTTACAAAACTGTCGGATGCTTTTCGGCCTGATGGTTCAGTGAAAATTAATGTTTTACAGCCTGCTTAAAAAGTTTTCAGGAAAATATAAACATTGTATTATTATGAACCCCGGATATGTATTTTTACACACAAATAAATCACCCTATATGAAAAACAGAAGTCTGGTATCCATTAACGATTACAGCAAAGAGGAATATTTGAAAATCCTGAATCTGGCCGAGGAATTTGAAAAAAATCCGCGTCAGGAGATCTTAAATGGGCATGTAGTTGCCACCCTTTTTTTTGAGCCGTCGACAAGAACAAGGCTAAGTTTTGAAAGCGCGGTTAACCGTCTGGGAGGAAGAATCCTGGGATTCGCCGACTCGAGTTCATCAAGCGCAACCAAAGGAGAGACCCTCAGAGACACCATTAAAATGGTTTGCAGTTATGCCGACCTAATTGTAATGCGACATCCTCTTGAGGGAAGTGCCCGCTTTGCAAGTGAAGTGTCAACCGTGCCTGTAATTAATGCGGGCGATGGTGCAAATCAGCACCCCACTCAAACCCTTCTTGATCTGTATTCCATCAGGAAAACTCAGGGAACGCTTGAAAACCTCAATATTTTCATGGTTGGAGACCTGAAGTACGGAAGAACTGTACACTCGCTGCTAATGGCAATGTCGCAGTTCAATGCAACATTTTATTTTATCTCCCCCGATGAATTGAAAATGCCAGACGAATACAAACGGTATTTGAAAAGCATGGGATTGAAATTCTATGAATTCAAAGACTTCACCGATATTATCAACCAAGCAGATATTATTTACATGACAAGGGTCCAAAAAGAACGATTCTCAGATCCCATTGAATACGAGCGCACAAAAAACACATACATCCTTCGGCATCATATGCTTAAAGACTCCCGGGCAAATATGAAAATTCTCCATCCCCTCCCCCGTGTGAATGAAATCCATTTGGATGTTGACAGCAGCGAGAAGGCCTATTATTTTACTCAAGCCTTAAATGGGGTTTTTGTACGGCAGGCAATTATTAGTTCTATACTTGGTTTGAAATAAAAATTACGAATATGAAAGACATTAAACATCTCGTTGTTAGCGCAATAAAGGACGGAACTGTAATTGACCATATTCCTGCGAAAGATCTTTTCAAGGTTATTTCGATTCTCGGCCTGGACCGTATTGAAAACCAGGTTACTTTCGGATCCAACCTGGATAGCAAAAAGCTTGGGAAAAAGGCTATTATCAAAATTTCAGGGCTGTTCTTCCGAAACGAAGACATCAACAAGATCGCATTGGTAGCCCCTGAAGCGAAACTCAACATTATCAAGGATTATAATGTTATTGAGAAGAAGGTTGTGGAAGTCCCTGACAACATTACCGGAATTGCAAAATGCGTAAATCCCAAGTGCATCACAAACAATGAGGAAATTGTAACGAAATTTTCGGTTGTCGACAAGAAAAAAGTAATCCTCAAATGCTATTATTGCGAAAAGATTACTGATCAGGACAACATGAGAATTATTTAGCGAATCCTGTCATAAGAACGCACCAAGTTTTCATCTTTCTGGATTGCCTTCAAAGCAAGGTAATTCAGAATGATTGAAATCATTGGGCAAACCACCGGCCAAAGGAAAGCGCTCTTAATCCCATCCAGATTATTCAGGGTATGCTTTGTGAAATAGTAAATAAGCCCTACCAATCCGAACATAAGCAACAGGTTGAAAATGCTGAGGCGTATTTGCAAATTCCGGTTTTTGTAGAGGAAGACAATAATAAGTTCTACCAACACAATAACAGCCAGCAAGACAGTTACGGGCCATGTGGATATTTGAGAAAACAATTCCGCGTCGGATGCTGCAATTTTGTTATGCCAGAGGGTTAAAATCAATTTTTCGGAAACCAGGATCTCTGCAATTGGATTGGTAAACAACAGGGACATCAAAAAAGCAGCAAGCAGTAAATAAATCGTTTGGATTCTTTGTATCATAATTGGGTTATTATTGTTGAGTTCCTTATTATAAACAGCCAGGTGCTTCTTCGATAACGCAATCCTTCAAAAGTGTTGAAAAGTTCCAGAACAGCAACATTTTTTCGGGGCTCGCACTGCAAAAATAATCGTAATTTTGGGATAATAAAAACCTTAATCATGCTTGATAAAAATCTTGCCACTTCTGAACTGGTTTTAAATGATGACGGCAGCGTGTATCACCTTCACCTCAGGCCCGAAAACATTGGTGAAAAAATAATACTTGTTGGCGATCCCGGAAGAGTTGTTAAGGTTTCCGCCATGTTCGATTCGGTTGATTTCCGCATGTCGAACCGCGAATTCATAACTCACACAGGCCTATATAAAGGCCAAAGGGTAACAGCCTTGTCTACAGGCATCGGTATCGGGAACATCGATATCGTTATGAATGAATTGGATGCCCTTGTAAACATCGATCTTGAAAACAGAATCCTAACCGACAAACACACTACTTTGAAGCTCATCAGGATAGGAACCTCTGGGGGGCTGCAGGAGGAACTGGAGGCAGGTTCATTTATTCTGTCGAGGATGGCATGCGGATTCGATGGATTGATTCATTATTACCGCGACGGCGAAAGCGTTTGCGACAAAGCTATTGAAGATTCTTTTGTGAAGCATACTTCGTGGGATAAGCGAAGGCCCGCCCCTTATTTTGTAAAATCGTCGGACGAGTTGTTCAATGTCCTTAACAAGAACATCGATAGCGGCATAACCCTTACAGCTCCCGGTTTTTATGGGCCTCAAGGCAGGATGCTTCGGCTGCCTGTAATTGATCCCGAACTGAATGATAAAATCCACAGCTTCTCCTCCAACGACATGAAAATTATGAATTACGAGATGGAAAGCTCTGCGCTTTTTGGCCTTTCGCACCTTCTGGGACATGAATCCGTTACCATATGTGCGGTGATTGCAAACAGGATCAGCCGCAAATTTATTCGTGATTACGAACCTGTTATTGAAGACCTGTTGCGGTTCACTTTGGATAACATTTGTGAATAAAGAGAATGAAAGACAAGGAAATCGTATCCCTCGTCAAGCTATTGGAAGACAATGACACCACAGTTTCGGGAATTGTTTCAAAGAAGCTTCTTGAAAAAGGGAAAAGTGCAATACCGGATCTTGAAAAGGCCTGGGAGAGCAGCATTAATCCCGGGGTGCAATTAAAAATTGAAGAAATCGTACATGGAATTCAGCTGAACCAATTAAAACAAGAGCTTCATGATTGGATTAACGAAGGCGCGGACGACGTGCTGTACGGCTCGTATTTGGTTGCCAGATACCAATATCCCGATCTGCTCTTTTCAGACATTGAGGCAAAAGTTGAAATCCTGCGACGCTCAATATGGGTGGAGTTTAATGATAACCTTACAGCTCTCGAAAAAGTAAGGATCATAAACCATATTTTTTTCGCCGTCAACAAATTCACAGGGAATTCCGCGAACTTTTATTCCCCTGGCAATTCCTATATCAACCTTGTGCTGGAAACAAAGAAAGGAAATCCAATTACTCTGGCCGTTTTGTATGCTTCTGTTTCGCAGAAACTAGGTCTTCCTGTTTACGGAGTGAACCTGCCTCTGAATTATGTATTGGCTTATGAACTACAATCTTATGTTGAAGATCCGGATGGGATTTTATTCTATATCAATCCCTTTAACAAGGGCAATGTACTGAGTCGTAAAGAAATTGATTTTTTCCTGCAAGAGCAGAAACTTGAGAAAAAGCCAGAATTCTACAAGCCTTGCAACAATCCGACAACCATCGAAAGAATGTTCAGAAACTTGCAATTCGCTTTCGAAAACATGAAACAAACTGTAAAGGCCGCTGAGATTACTGACTTGCTCGAGGTTTTCAAGCAGAATAATACTCGGAATACCATTCAATAAACCGATCGATACCTTCCTGAATCGGTGTATATGGCGAATAATTATAATCTGCTTTAAGGTCGCTTGTATCGGCCCAGGTTTTTGGAACGTCGCCTGCCTGAATGGGCATCATTTCCATTATAGCCTTTTTGCCGGTTTTCTTCTCTATTGCAGAAATAAAATCCATCAGTTTAACCGGTTGGCTGTTCCCAATATTGTAAAGGCGGTATGGAGCTGAAGAGCTTGCCGGGTCTGGATTCTCGGGATTCCACAATGGGTTTGCAACAGGTGGTTTGGAAAGCATATGACTTATCCCGCCAACAATGTCGGCAACATAGGTAAAATCGCGTTCCATTTTACCATAATTATATACCTCAATTGGTTTGCCTTCCAATATGGCGCGGGTAAAAATGAACAGTGCCATATCAGGTCTTCCCCAAGGACCGTAAACGGTGAAAAAACGCAAACCGGTTGTGGGTATTCCAAAAAGGTGGCTATAGGTGTGGGCCATCAGCTCATTCGCCTTTTTGCTGGCGGCATAAAGACTGACAGGATGATCAACATTTTTGTGAACCGAAAAAGGCATGTTTTTGTTTAGCCCATAAACACTTGAACTGCTGGCATAAAGCAGCTGGTTCACCGGGTATTTTCTGCAAGCCTCAAGTACGTTCAAAAAGCCCTGGATATTGCTTTTAATATAGGTGTCGGGATTAGAAAGGCTATACCTCACTCCTGCCTGAGCAGCAAGATTAACAACGATCTCAGGGCGGAAATTGTCGAATGCATTGAATACAGCATCCCTATCCTCGAGCTCAGCCTTTATAAAACTGAGGTTTTCGTGGGATTTGCTCCGCATAATCTTTCCGTATTCAATAGCATCGGTATCGATCCCGGAAACCTTTAAACGAGAAAGCTTCAGATTAACGTCATAATAATCATTTACGTTATCCAGACCAAGAACAACATGTCCCTGTTTGTGCAGGAGTTCAGCAAGGTGGAACCCAATAAAGCCTGCAGTACCAGTGATTAAGACTTTCATTAACTATATGATTTATCAAAAGATATTAATACTATGGCAACACGAGCTATTTAGCATAACTGATCGCACGGGTCTCCCTTATAACGGTAATTTTAACCTGCCCGGGATAGGTCATTTCATCCTGGATTTTCTTAGCAATGTCGTACGACAAAGATTCTGCCTCCTTATCGGTAATCTTATCGGCACCTACAATAACCCTTAATTCGCGTCCTGCCTGGATCGCATAGGTTTTAAGTACTCCTGGATAAGAAAGCGCCATCGACTCAAGTTCCTTGAGCCTTTTGATATAGGCTTCAACCACTTCCCTGCGGGCTCCCGGGCGTGCGCCAGATATAGCATCGCATACCTGAACGATTGGTGCGAACAGGCTCGACATTTCAACCTCGTCGTGATGAGCTCCGATTGCGTTGCAGACTTCAGGTTTTTCCTTGAATTTCTCTGCAAGTTTCATACCCAGGATGGCATGCGGCAATTCAGGCTCGTCGTCGGGAACTTTTCCAATATCGTGGAGAAGACCTGCGCGTTTGGCAAGTTTAGCGTTTAGACCCAGTTCCGAAGCCATGATGGCGCAAAGATTTGCTACTTCACGGGAATGCTGCAGGAGGTTTTGTCCATAAGAGGAGCGATACTTCATTTTGCCGATCATACGAATAAGCTCAGGGTGCAAGCCGTGAACTCCCATGTCGATTGCTGTGCGCTTTCCTACTTCAACGATTTCCTCTTCGATTTGCCTTTTGGTTTTCTCTACCACTTCTTCGATACGGGCCGGGTGTATGCGTCCATCGGAAACCAGCTGATGGAGCGCCAACCTTGCAATTTCCCTTCGAACAGGATCGAATGCCGAAAGCACAATGGCTTCGGGCGTGTCATCAACAATAATCTCAACGCCTGTTGCTGCTTCCAGCGCACGGATATTGCGACCCTCACGGCCAATAATCCTGCCTTTCATCTCGTCGTTGTCGATATTGAATATGGTAACAGAGTTTTCAATTGCGGTTTCGGTTGAAACACGCTGAATGGTTTCGATAATCACCTTTTTAGCTTCATGATTGGCTGTAAGCTTGGCCTCTTCGATTATTTCGCTGATGTGCGACATTGCTTCGTGCTTGGCTTCGTCTTTCAACGATTCGATAAGTTGTGTTTTAGCCTCTTCACCGGATAACCCGGAGATTGACTCCAGCAATTCAACAGCCTGACGGTGATCTCTTTCCAATTCCTCCTTTTTCTTTTCGATTTTCTCCAGCTGCAGGCTCAGGTTGTCACGAATCGAATCGACCTCGCTGCTTTTGCGCTGCATTTCTTCCTGCCTATGGGAAATTGACATCTCTTTTTGTTTCAGAGAGTTTTCGCGCTGAGCAAGGCTGGCATTTCTGTCGTTGATCATCTTTTCGTGCTCTGACTTGAGCTGAAGGAATTTTTCTTTGGCCTGAAGAATCTTTTCTTTCTTGATTACTTCCGATTCGGCTTCTGCATCGCGTATAATATTTTGACTACGCCTTTTCATGGATGCCTGGATCAACAAATAGGATCCGACACTTCCTGACAACAACCCCAGGGCTGCAATTATTATATACCACCACATAGGAATTACGCTAACAATTATTAATAATATTTCTTTCATTTTTCTTCACTTATGGGTATAAAAAAACCCGCAAAGTTTCTTCAATACTTAGTAAAACCCCTTTACATTATGGGTGGAGGAACCAAAGTGCGTCAAGCTTCCAATGTTCTCCTTAGAGAAATCCCGAAGGATTAGGGCCTGCTTTATTCATTTTGCGTGCGCCTCCAATTTACTTAGTGTTGAGTTTCACAAATAATTGAAGAAACAATGCGGGTAAATCTTGATCTATTTTAAAGAACGCTATTACTCTTTTTTAAGAAAATCTTCCATCCTGTCACTAATCTCTTTCACCTTTTCCTCGAATGGGGTCATGTCCATCTGATCTTCCGTCTCCATCACCTTTATTACAAACTGCAAAGCAGCCATTGCCAAAAAATCTTGCGTGTCCTTATCTGCGTACTTCTGCTTATATTGTAATACCTTCTCATTAATCAGCCTGGCAGCTCTTCTTATCTTTTCTTCATCATCCCGATCAATTTTAAGGGGATAATACCTCTCTGCCAGATTTACTTTTATGGATAGTTTGTCATCCATTTAATTTCCCCCGCTTATCGGTTTAAAAGAGCAATACATTTATCAATCTCCCGCACTATCCTGTTTACCCTGATTTTCGCATTGTGCGAATCTTCACTGTCAGCCAACAGGGTTTTGGCTATTTTTAAGTTTGCATACTTCAATTCTAATTCACTGATACGTGCCTGATATACTTTCGACTTCTTTTGAAGCTCCAGATTACTATTCCGGAGAGCCAGCTTTTCTTCCCTTTCCCTTTCCAATATCGACAGCAAACGCTCCAACCGTGATTTTAATTCTTCTATTAACTGGACTTGGCTGGAATTCATATCCATGATTTAGTAATCACAAATATAACATAGCTTTCACAAATAAAAAAATTACGCTTTCATTTTTATTGCTTAAAATATAAATTTTAGTTTTACGTTTTTATAAACCCTTGCAAATACCCGAATTGACTATGAAGGAAATAAGTTTGTTTTTGCTCTTGTTTTTGATGTTTCAGAACATTTTTTCTCAACAGCCTGTTGTTCCGCCACGATTTGCTTCCCCTCTCGATATCCCACTTATTCTTAGCGGGAATTTTGGAGAGCTGCGGTCCGACCACTTTCATAGCGGGGTTGATTTCAAGACTCAAGGGGTAATCGGTAAAAACGTTTATTCTGTGGCTGATGGTTATGTTTCCAGAATTAAAATCCAAACCTTGGGATACGGGAATTCAATTTATATTACTCACCCCGATGGGCTAACCTCCGTTTACGGTCATTTGGATGGTTTTACCGACAGTATCGCAAGCTATGTAAGGGCGTATCAGTACCAAAAAAAGACCCATACTCTGGATATATATCCCGACAAAGAACTTTTCAAAGTTTCAAAAGGAGAAAAAATTGCTCTTTCAGGGAACACAGGAAGCAGTGGCGGCCCCCATCTTCATTTCGAGTTGAGGGGAACTGCAAGCCAGCATCCTCTCAATGCACTGAAGTATGGTTTTAATGTCAGAGACAAGCTCCCCCCCCAACTTTATAACCTCTTTGTTTATCCCATTGGGGAAACTTTGCCCGGCAAATACACTGAACCAAAAATTATTGCACTTAGAAAGGATAACGGGAAATACCGTATAAGTCCTTCAGACACTCTGATGCTCAAAGGGAAAATTGGCTTTGGACTCGAGGCAAACGATTTTCTGAACGACGCCAATAATCAATGTGGGGTTTATACGATTGAACTCCTGATTGACGAGTTGCCTTACTATATCTTCAGGATCGACGAATTCAGCTTTGGTGAGTCTTCATACATCAACGCACATACTGATTACCGGGCAAGAGCTGAAAAAAATAGAAAAATCCATCTCCTATATCGCAAGCCCAACAACCAACTAAGCCTTTACCCTTATCTTAAAGAAAATGGTCTGATAACCTTCCCTGCCGGTAAAACCTCAAAAGTTGAAGTTCGCGTCGGCGACGCTCATGGCAATAGCTCCGAGTTGATTTTTTATGTAAAGGGCAATGCAACTGCACTAATGTTGCAAAAAGCTGACAGTTTACCAAATTCGGTTTTTAAATGGAACACTGCCAATTATTACGAAAACAGTCAGGTAAGGCTTATGCTTCCTGCGAACTCACTTTATGAAGACTATCAATTCAACTATGCTCGAACCGATATCGGATATCAGAAAGCATATCCCTATACACACTATTTGGGAGATTCATACACCCCACTTCATAAACCGGCAGATCTTTCCATTTCAGGGGAAATGATCCCGCTTCATTTAAGAAGTAAAACATTCATAGCCGCAGTAAACGAAGGCAGCAATATAAGTTGCCTTTCAAGCACATGGAATGGCAGCAGAATTAGCGCGCGCATCAAAAAGCTGGGCAAATACACGATTGTAATCGATTCGGTTGCTCCGGTAATCATTCCCATTAATGTAAGACAGGGGGCAAACATGACAATGGAACATTCGATGCGGTTTGTCGTTACCGACGAATTGAGCGGAGTTGCTGAATACATGGGCTATATTGATGAAGAATGGGTTCTTTTCGAGTACGACCCGAAAAACAACCAAATACAGCATACCTTCGACACTACCCGATTAATTTCCGGTAGCGACCACGAACTTAAGCTAATTGTAAGGGATGCAGCCGGAAACCAAAAAACGTATCAAACCAGATTCAGATGGTGAAAGATTTAGAAAAGCTGTATATTTTAGGCGTCATGTCGGGCACATCACTCGATGGTCTTGATTTGGCATATTGCAGTTTCAGCAGAACCGATTCGAAATGGGATTTCGATATTCTCAAAGCATGCACCATAGCATATCCCCCAGGCATTAAAAATTCCCTTGAAAACTCAATCCATTTGTCGTCGGAAGAACTTTTTATTCTCGATCACAAATATGGGAAATGGGTTGGGCAGGAAGCACTTGGTTTCCTTGAGTCCAATAAACTTAAGGCAGACTGGATTGCCTCCCACGGACACACTGTATTCCATCAACCCGCGAAGGGATTCACCCTTCAGATTGGAAATGGCCATGACATTGCTGCTTTGGCAAACCATTCCGTAATATATGACTTCAGAAGTCTGGATGTGGCTTTGGGAGGTCAGGGTGCACCGCTGGTTCCGTGCGGCGACCATTATTTGTTTGGAAGTTACGACTTCTGCTTAAACCTTGGAGGCTTTTCAAATGTATCCTTTGAAAAAGAGAATCGGAGAATTGCATTTGATATTTGCCCGGTCAACATGGGATTAAATCACCTCGCAGGCAAGGCAGGTCTCGATTACGACATAAGTGGCAATTTAGGCCGATCGGGGGATATTCTGCCTACTCTTCTGGATCAGATGAACAGATTGGGTTTTTACGCAGAAAATCCCCCGAAATCATTAGGCAGGGAATGGTTTAATCTGCAAATGCTGCCTTTGCTTGAGAAGGATTATGAGTTAAAGGATATTTCAAGAACTTTGTATGAACATATTTCCTTACAAATCGGTTCTGTTTTAAATAATCAGGAAGGCAAAACAGTTCTTGTTACCGGGGGAGGTGCTAAAAACGCCTTTCTGACAGAGTTGATTGCGCAAAAAACAAATCGTAAAATTATTATCCCCGACGATATCCTGATCGATTTCAAGGAAGCAATGATTTTCGCTTTCCTTGGATACCTCAGGATTAACAACATTCATAATGTTTTCAGGTCGGTTACCGGATGCTCTGATGACCATTGCGCCGGTGCTGTTATTAAGAGAATTAACCTTTAAATTTAATATTATGCAAAACTTTATTGCTTACATCCCCACCCAGTTGCATTTTGGCAAAGGGGTAATAAAAGGATTGCCCGAAGCAGCCCTTCCCTTCGGGAAAAAAGTGCTTCTCATGTACGGCAAAGGATCCGTATTGAAAAACGGCAGTTACGACAATACTATTGAGCAATTGAAAATTGCCGGAATGGAAATATTCGAGTATGATGGAATAAAATCCAATCCCGTTGTTGAAGATGTTGACGCGGCGGCTGAACTTGGCATTGGCAAAAAGGTAGATATGATTGTCGCCGTTGGGGGAGGCAGTGTAATTGACTCAGCAAAAATCACTGCTATCTGCATTCATGATCGGGCAAAAGCCTGGGATGTTGTTAAACGTAAGGTAGTGCCCACCGGGGCAATTCCCCTTATTACGGTTCTCACGCTTGCTGCCACCGGCACCGAGATGAATTCAGTTGCTGTTTTGCAAAACCACAAAACCGATGAGAAACTAGGGTATGGACATCTTTCTATGTATCCAAAGCATTCTTTCCTTGATCCGGGATATACCCTCTCTGTTCCGGCCAATTATACAGCATTCGGGGTGGTTGACCTTGTGGCTCACTGCCTGGAAGCATGGTTTGGCGCAGGAGACGCGAGTTTATCCGATCGATTTGTTATTGCCATTATAAAGGAAGCTATGGAGTTTGGACCCCAGCTCATGGATAATCTCTCGGATTATGATCTGCGCGCTCGTATTATGTGGGCCGCCACAAATGCCTTGAATGGCTTGACAAGTTACGGACGAGTTTCAGGCGATTGGGCCGTGCACGGACTAGGTCATGTTCTGTCGTACCTGTATGACACTCCTCATGGCGCCTCCCTGTCGATTGTTTATCCGGCCTGGCTCAGGATTATGAAAGAGCGTATTCCCGAACGTATTTCACAACTGGGAGTGCAATTGTTCAACGAGAACGATCCGGAAAAGACCATTTTTAAGCTTGAAACGTTTTTCAGTGCATTGGGAAGTCCGGTTCGATTGAGCGATATTGGAAAAAACGATAAGGATATTGAAGAGATTATCAAGATTATGAATTACAACCGGGTAAGCGGTATGAATATGAGATTGAATGAAGACGACAGACGTCGAATTGCCTTGCAAATGATATAAAACAAAGAATGCGCTGTCACAGCGCATCCTTTTTCCTCAAATTACTAACTAAAACTACTTATTATTTCTTGTGTCTTAAAGCAATTATTTTTTATTGCTTTATATTTTGTTTCAATTATTATGCTACAAAACTAATACTTTTTTTTTGAAATTGAACACTTAGTGTATTAAAAAAATGTTAAGAAATATTAATTTTTATTATTCTCTCCAAAAACAACGATGCAAATATAGGGGTCTGTTTTGTGGCAACCAAATAATTTGCAATAATTATAACAAAAAAACAGGGGGGCTAATAATTTCAGATACGCAAATGAAGAACTGCCCCCATGTTTTATCAACAGACCCATGTGTCTTTTTATATTTATAGGGAATCAGGACAAGAAAATAACAAATGTTATAAAAAACATTTATCCTATTTGATTTTTTGCCATATAAAGCCATAATAATATGTATTTTTGAAAACTAACTTAATAGATTATAGATATGATTCTTAAGAACAGGATGAAAGTGGCAGGCATAATAGCTGCCTTGATATTACTTCCCTTCAATTCTTTTTCATGCACCAACTTTATAGTAACCAAAGGGGCGTCATCGAATGGCTCTACTATGATTACCTATTCGGCCGATTCGCATGTTTTGTATGGGGAACTGTATTTTTGGCCTTCCCAGGATTTTCCGGATGGCAGTTTGCTTGATATATATGAATGGGACACAGGCCGATTTATGGGCAAAATAAGGCAAGTACCCCATACCTATTCGGTAGTAGGAAACATGAACGAGCATCAGCTTGCTATAGGAGAGACTACCTTCACAGGCATTGAAAGCCTCATCGACACTGCTGGTATAATGGATTATGGCAGTCTTATCTATACTACCCTACAAAGAGCCAAAACAGCGAGAGAAGCAATCAAAGTAATTTCCGACCTGGTTACCGAATACGGCTATGGCAGTTCAGGAGAATCTTTCTCCATAGCAGACGGAAATGAAGCCTGGATATTTGAAATAATAGGAAAAGGTTCTTCAAACAAAGGAGCTGTTTGGGTAGCTCGCAGAATTCCCGATGGATATATATCAGGGCATGCAAACCAGGCAAGAATCCAGACATTTCCTCTGGCAACCGATAAAAAGAACAGCATAGCCATCACATCAAAAGACCTGAAGCGCTTGAATGATCCTATCGTGGAATGCGTTTATGCCTGGGATGTAATTGATGTAGCAAGGAGCAATGGTTTGTTCAGCGGGAAAAATGAAGAGTTCAGTTTTTCCGACACCTATGCGCCCATCACTTTTGGGGGAGCTAGATTTTGCGATATGCGAGTATGGTCCTTTTTCAAGTCGGTTAATGATGAGATGCAGCAGTATTTCGAATATGTTTCGGGGCACGACCTGAGCAACCGTATGCCACTGTGGGTTAAGCCAAACAGGAAACTCAGCAATTACGACCTTATGAATTTTATGCGCGATCATCTGGAAGGTACTCCACTCGACATGAGAAAAGATGCAGGCGCAGAGTCCTTTGGTCTCCCGTACCGCTGGCGCCCTCTCACCTGGAAGGTCTCAGGGGATAAGAACGCGCACGAATATTGCAATGAAAGAGCCACTGCCACGCAGCAGACCGGATTTTCGTTCGTTGCTGAATCGCGCAGCTGGCTGCCTGATGTGGTTGGAGGTATTTTCTGGTTTGGGGTTGACGATGCCGCTACTTCGGTATACTCCCCTATCTACACCAGTATCACCAAAGTTCCCGAATGCTTCAAAGTAGGTAACGGCGATATGCTCACCTATTCACCCACTTCTGCATTCTGGCTCTTCAACCTTGTTTCGAACCTATGTTATCTAAGGTATGACATGATGAGCGAAGATGCACTGGAAGTTCAAAGGGAACTGGAAAATTCTTATATATCAAATACCGATAAAACTGATACCGAAGCCCTGGCTCTGCTTGCCAAAGACGAAAAACAGGCAAGGGAATTCCTTACGGCATACTCCATAAAAACTTCACAGAACACTTTTGACAAATGGAAAAGCTTAAGCGAGTATTTGCTCGTTAAATATATCGATGGGAACATTAAAAAAGAGGTGAGCGGAAAATTTGAAAGGAACTCATGGGGAATAACCGTAAGCCCTTCCCAACCCGGATATTCCGACACATGGAAGAAAAATGTAATTGAAGATACCGGCGACAAATTATTAGTTCCTGCAGGCGGCGGCCATTAGGCCCTGCTTTTTTTGCCGAATCATAATAATCCTGTTTTTTTTGGTTATATTCATATGTAACCTGTTAATTTTTTATGTCAAGATGAACAAAAAGAAATACCTGATTGCGCTTGTTGCATTGGCAGTGTTTATTACCGTTTTTATAATACTTACAA
>JAIFNN010000193.1 GCA_020047715.1 Bacteroidota bacterium
TGTGAAAGCAGTGTTCGAATCAGAATTTCAGTTTTCAATCCGTCGCCGGCACCCGGCTCGATAATGCGTATTCCATTTTCGCTATTGATGTTTGAAAAAATTGATTCCCTGTGGGTTTCAAGGATTTCATGCCCGGCACAGGTAAGATAGTATTCGGGCTGATTCATGATTTTATGAAAAAGCTTGTCGCCCATATCGTCTTAGAAATATTTGGATGATAATTTCATGGGATCTGAGCTTTAAGCCTTAAAACTTTCACGGCAAAACTCAATTCAAAGATCAAGCCTCCAGCAACGCTCTCAATCCCGGTTCAATCTCAATGGACTCCCGGCAGGAATGAATGTTCACTGCGCCCTCGAGCATGCCCCTCAAGCTCATGATGCAAATGTTTAGGGAGATTAAAACCTCCTTGATTTCTGTGCCATCGGCCCTGTAAGCCCTGTAGAAATTCCCTGTCTTACAAACATAAGTTCCGTCGTCTCGAAGGTAGAACTTTTCTTCTGTCGGATTGCATTGCGTGTTGTTCATAATAGTCGTTTTAAATTTCGAATTTGGATTTGAAAACTTATTACTCCAAAAACAAAGTTTAATACGCTCTCCATAATGTATTTATGGCATGAACATTTATTTTCAGGAAACTATACAGCGAAGAGGCACAGAGATGCAAAGAAACTGCAACGTGATTTATCGCCATGTCTGAAAACGGCTTCCCGGGAAGTATTGCAGGAACAGTTTAATCACTGTATGCATCTGCGGCGTTCTGGTGGATCTGTTTCACTTTGTCCGCAAGGCTCTGTGGAGAAAGAACTTTAACGGAATCGCCGAAGTGAAGAACGCATTCGTTGATAAACTCGCGTGTTATTTTAACATGGATTTTTAGGGTTAAACCATTTGAATCCTCATGTATAATCTCCTGTGAGCGATGCAGCATAAGGGTTCTAATATAGTTGGAAGTCTCGGCATTGAATTTCAGAATTACATCCTCCGAATCGTATCCAAAAGCCATTATGCCAACCGCATCCTTAAGCACCGAAAAGATCTCATCGTAAAAACCCGGGTCCTGAGTAAAATAGTCCTTGGTAACAACAAGATCACAAATCCTGTCGAGACCGAAAATCCTGGGCGCCCCCTCCTCTTTGCCAATTACATACCAGCGGTTCCTGTGTTCTTTAAGGATATAGGGCTGCAAAACACGCATTGAAATCCCGTCACTGTCGAATCGATGGTGCGAAAAGCTAATTTCTCTTTTCTCAAATATGGCATCGTAGATGGGCGACAAAAGCTGTCGACCGGAGAAACCCTTGGCATATTCAAAGAGAATGTATTTGTCGATCTTGTCGTTTGGGTGCTGGCTGGCCAGATCGAAATGTTCGCTCATCTTGTTTATCGACTCTTTCAGCATTTTAAATTCCTGCGCATCGCCAAACACCTTCAGTTTATGAAAAAGCATATGGATGGTTCTTACATCATCGGGCGACAGAGGGATATCAAACTCCCAGTCTTCCGTGTAGCGATAGCACTTTTGTTGCCGATCGTACTCAATGGGAGCCCCGCGTTCATCCTTAAGAAATTTGATGTCTTTCTCGATGGTTGAACCGGACACAGGATAGCCCTCACACCTCAGGTAACGGAGCAGGTCGTTGCGGGTAGGATAACCGGACTTGTACTTGTTCCTTTTAATTTGGGAATGGATGATCAGGTAACGGAGATAGGCGTTTTTGTTTTTTGGCATAGCAAGCATAAAAACTAAAGATAGTATTATGGCTTGAATAATGTAGTATTGATCAGAACAAAATGAAAGACCGGAACAGAAAAATCGTGTTTCGGAATATCCAGGAGGAAAATAATTCCTTGTGTTATTAGCACAAAGGGAATATTCCCACTATGGGGTAATTCGATGAATATTGAATATTTAACCCTACCGAATCACTTACCTTGCTTAATATTTGTTACAACACAATCATTTTACCAAAAACGCAAACTATCTGTCGATCTTAACAAACCTGCCAACAAATGCTTCCGAACCGCCTATCGATACTTTGTAGAAATACAATCCCTGTGTTTGAATGTTCTGCAAGCTCATTGTTATTGGGGAAGTATCCTTGGAGCCGATAAACTCCCCCGAGACCAATAGCATTCCAACCTGATTGTAAATACTTATACTGACGTCCAATTCTTTGGGATTATCGAAACGAAACACCAGGAAGTCTGTGGCCGGATTTGGATAAACAAATAGGTCTTCGATTCCCGATGACACCAAAGAGATCGAGGCGGTTGGGTCAGGGTTTTCTATTTTTGAGAGTTCGTTGTCCATCCAATCCCAGCGGGCAATTAAAAAAGTCTTCAAATAGTCTACTTCTTTCTGATAGGTATTTCTTTGATTGTATCCGGTGGTTTCACGCCAAAAATCCACCCCCAGAACAGGCCATTTCTTAAACTCCCTGACCTGAGCTTCAGTGAGGTCAGAGGCAATTGAATCGATAAAGGCAATAAGCTTATCGGTTTTATAAGGCCCATCTCTCTGAAATTCCCAGCGCTGGCGAACTTTGTAGGCAAAAACAGGATCTTTGAAAAGCAAGGGCCAGAAAAAAGGTGTGTTGCTGGTTTGGGGATGGGAGAATAGCCACCCGCCTACAACTCCATTATCAGGATAGGAAGAATTCCCGGCACTCTGGTCAAAATCCCATACAGGTCCTGCGAATAATTTTTGATCCTTATCCTTATGAAAATACCCACTCCATCCATAAGCATCACTGTTTCTCATTGCTTCTTGCACTATAAGTTCATCAACAAATGAACCCACATCAATCCAGGCGCTGTATCCAAGGATTTCATCCTTATAAAAAGATGATCGCATAACATTTCTGAAAGCATTGTCGTAATCGCTAATGTACTTAATCTGCTCAGTTGCCGCCTCTTCAAAATCCGGATATTTAAGTTCGCGCGATTGTCCCAGCTGGTTTCCAAAACCGGTGATCTCAAAGATGTAGCCACCACTGATATCAGGTTCGGAAATCGCTGAGGTATCAAGTTTTGCAATATCCAACCTTCCTTTATCGGCTTTTATTTTTTCCATTAGCACATAAATGCCCATATACTGGTCATTCACGAATAACTCAACCATATGGCAACGGCTGGCCCAACGCCCGGTGCGTCTGGACATTTCCATGGCTAATGAGTTTCTGATAAACGTGTGGTCGAGATAGGATGCCCGCAGAATAAAATCGTTCTCTTCAGGCCATCCAAACAAGGATACATTAAGATTTTCCCCAACACTGTCTCTTGTTTCGAACTCATACGGCTTTTTGGGAAATCCCTGAGTGGAATTTCCCCTGAGTTCAATCCCTATTGCACCACTGTAATGATTGTGAGCATCGCCGAAAGAATTCGGTTCCCCTCCCCCGTTAAAAACAATACCCAAATACGCCTCGGTTTTCGGACTGTCCCATATGCTTTGATTATTCAGCGTTTTTACAATAAGCAAGGGCAAGTTGGAAGTGAAATCTGCAGGTATTCCAAGCAGTTCCGGCATGGGTTGCAGCACTGTAATCGCATTCAGAACCGTTGACTGTACAATTGCCTCTCTGCTTTGACTTAACAAACACGCGGGAATAAAGAGAAATACAAATGAAGCAATGCGGGAAGGCTTCAATAAAAGGAAGCTCATTTTAAAAGCATATAGGTTGATGTTGATCCGGGCGCCGGTTGTTCCGAAAAAACCTCATAAATATACATGAGAATAATCAAATAATTCTTGGCAGAATTAAAATAGTATCAGGCAGAATTAACTATCAACCTCTAAAAAATTCTGAAAATCACCAGTGCATAAATCACAAAGCGAAGGTATCTTAAAAGTGCCCAAAGCACATAATTGCTGAACTTGTATTTTATGAGCCCGCAAGCCATACTCACAATCGAATGGGGCAAAGGCAACATGGCTCCCACAAAAACAAGCAAACCGCCCCATTTTCTTAAATTGACAATGTGTTTGGAGATTTTCACTTCAATATGGTTCTTGATTGCTGGAATCAGATACAAACGGCTTCCAATAAAGTAGGAGATTATACCGCCAAGGTAAGACATGGTTGCCAGTATGATCAGGAACAACCATGGAGAAACCGATTTGGCTGCCCAGGCGATAAAAATTTCCGGGGGAATCACTCCAAGGATGGTTTCCGACAAAAGGAAAAACGCAAATATCACCTGTGGTGAATAGGTTTCCACCAAATTATTGAGCAAGAAATTCAAATCAAGGAAGAAATACTCCAACCCGAATATCAATAGAACAAAAGCCAACGTTACCACACCCCCTTTTATTGAGGTGTCTTTTAGAAAGGAATAAAACTTTGAAATTAAATAGTATCTGTTCAGCAATGCGATTTGCCGGGTAAATCCTCTGCGTATCATGTGATTTTTATAAATATTTTAAAGCGACATCTTGTTTATCAACTGTTGAACCGGTTCATTGTGTTTTTCACTCATGATGCTTTAGTAAGGCGCAGCTTTAACTTTTAGGCTTAAGAATGGCCAGAATCCAACTGAATCAAAACGTATGAATAGGAAACAAAATTTTTGCCAGCCTTGTTCAGGGGATTTGCGATTAAAAAGCTGTGCTCAAAAAATTAGATATTCAAAGCCTCCTCAAATAGAAAAAAGCTACAAGCACAAGAACTTAAGCGTCAGGAGAAACCGAAAAATTTTGGGGGTTGCCAAAAGGAAAAAGATGGTATGGTTGAGTCAATTGGGAATTCAGGAGGATGTTTCTGAATCTTGCAACTCGAAAAATAAACAAAGCCGGATGAGGTATTTATCTGTTCGTCTTCGGAATAATCAAAGTTGGAGCTTAGATTATCTTCAGCTGCGTTACTCCCGGCAGAAACTTCAACACAAAAGAAGGAGTTGTTGCAGTTATAGTACAAACTGTAACTCAATAGCATAACAATAAAAACAGCAAAACTGAAAAGTATGTTTTTGTGCTTTTTTATCATGCTGCAATGTTAGTCATTAATATTCATTTACAGCAGCAGACTTTACAACAAAATTATCATTCTGTAAAATCGGCTGCTATGGAAAGTGGAGGATAAAAATTTTCCCAACTGCTTTTTTGTTTACTTTGCTGCAGCAAAAATCATTTTCTATGCCAACCATCCATTTGGAAAATTGCACGCAATGCATGAAATGCGTGAAGGATTGTCCTTCGTCTGCCATTGATATTGCATCAGGAGTCATCGCAAACACCTGTATCCATTGCGGACATTGCGTTGCCATTTGCCCAGTATCGACAATATCACCCGATTTCGGTAAAATCCGGGCACTGGAACCACTGACTGTTTCGCCCCTCGATTTCCAAAGTCTTTCAGCGGGTTTGCGAAGCATAAGGTACTATTTGAAGAGAGAGGTTCCGGAAGAGCATGTTCAGATGCTGGTTGAAAACATGAAGCACTATTCATCCGCGAGCAACGCCCGGCCCTTAAGGATAACAGTGGTTCGCACACCCGAAAAAATCCAGTTGCTCAATGACTTAACTGCCGACACTTTGCTGAAAACCTTGAAGCTTGTGACCTCTCCCCTCTTAATGCCAGTGCTTTCGCTTGTTGCCCCTTCGATAAATCTTAGAGGCTTAAAGAAATACAAAGATTCCTTTATCAGGAAGCGACTCACTAACAGCTCAATGGTTTGTCACCATGCCCCCCTGGCAATGCTGTTTCATGGGCCGGTAAGCAAATTCGACATGTCGGAAGCTGACGCATATATCTGGGCAACCCACACCACATTATTGGCGAAAACCCTGGGTCTGGGAAGTTGTTTTATCGGATTTATAGTAAAAGCGATGGAGCGCAACAAAGCGCTGAAGAGGGAGATGGGCATCCCTTTAAACCATAAGGTTTATGCGGCTTTGGTTCTAGGCTACCCGAAGGTGAATTATAAAAACGAGACCTCTCGTGTGAGTCCTGGAATGGAATTCGTTTAAAATTTAAATATCCGTTGGCTTTAATGGAAGGGTAAAATGAAACATGCTTCCTTTGCCCGGTTTGCTGTCGACCCAGATTTCCCCTCCGTGCTTCAGTGTGAAGTCCTTGCAAAGAATAAGCCCCAAGCCTGAACCTCTCTCGTTTGCCGTGCCGATTGTGGTTGTTTCAGAGTCTATCTTGAACAGCCTGTCCTGCACATCCTTTTCGATCCCTACTCCGTTGTCGGAAACGGTTACCTGCACAACATCCTTGTTCACCATGGCATAAACATCGACTTTCCCTCCGGGGTGAGTGAATTTGATGGCGTTGGAAATAAGGTTCCGAAGAATGGTTTTCAGCATGTTCTGATCAGCGTACACATAAATCTCCCCGGATTGAAAAGTGTTCAAGGAAATATTTTTTATTTTGGCTGAAGATTCCAGCACATCAACCATTTCCTGCATAATTGCATTTAGTTTCAGCTTAACAGGGGCAAAAACAATTTTGCCCGTTTGCGTGTTTGCCCAGGTCAGTAAATTATCGATCAGAGCAGGGATCCGCTTTGCCGAGAAATTTATTTGTTTTGCAAACTCCTCGGATTTCTTCAGATCGTAATTGTAGATATTCTCGCTCAACAATTCGGAATAGCCCAAAATCGCATTGAACGGGCTGCGCAGGTCGTGTGCTATTATTGAAAAGAGCTTGTCTTTAGTGTCGTTCAGTTCTTTCAGCTGGGCATTGATTTGCAGGATACTGTCCTCAGCCATTTTTCGCTTGGTGATATCCCTTACAATAACCTGTCCTGCAGGCTCACCGTTATGGCTTGTGACCACGGCAATAACCTCAGCGTCGAAAGGGGTTCCATCGATACGGATGAGTTTCTCTTCCAGTGGAGGAACAGAAACGCCGCTTGAAATGAGCTCCATTCTCTCAACCACAGCCTTCACGGAACTTTCGTGAACAATGGATAATACAGGTTTGCCAATCAGTTCCTCAGGTTTGGAGCAGCCCATGATCTTAAGTCCTGCAGGGTTCACATATACGAATTTTCCCTCTTGGTATATCGCAATGCCAGACGGGGAAAGTTCAACCAGCTTTCGGTAGCGGTCCTCGCTCTGCTGCAGGGCTTCCTCTGCAAGCCTGCGCTCGGAAAAATCCCGGAAAAGGCATTGATAGGTCCCATCGGGCATTGCCTTGGAGTTCATCTCCACATATAATTTTCTTCCGTCTTTTCGAAGAATTGTTCTTTCATTCTTAATTGAAACATTTTGTTTTAGAAGATCAT
>JAIFNN010000117.1:0-864 GCA_020047715.1 Bacteroidota bacterium
TATTATAAGCATCCAAAATCCATATATGAATTCAATTTCTAAAGTGCTATCTGTAATAGCATTTCTGTTTTCAAGTATAAACCTAGTGGTAGGTCAGGCAAATACCGGAGAATTAAAAGGAAGGAATCAATTTCTTCTGGGTAATGAATTGTTATCTCTTGGAATGTATGAAATTGCAGATTCTTTTTACTCCTTAGCACTTAGCGATTATGAAGGATCGGATATATATTTTAATCGAGGTATAGCAAGATTGTTTATGGAGGACACCCTTGGATTTTGTAATGATATGTATATTGCAGGCAATTTCTTTTTCTTTCCCAAAGCTGATACATTATTTAATCGGGTATGTTGCCATAAAGTGGATAGTATTTTTAGGGATAAAGACATGAATATTACAGACTCTGCAAATTCCCGGTATCTTGAGGAATTAATGTATTTTAAGTATGAGAATGTTAAAAAAGGTAGGGTACATGATAAGGACCGAAGTTCTGTTACTCAAACCTATATTGATGGGAGTAATCCTTTATTTCAGTTAAAATTTAGTTCACCAACAAATGTTATGGCAAGGTATGAATATATCGATAGCATAAAATATTACTATACTGAAGCACAGCCAAAAAAAATAAGTGACAGACGCGAACTAGCTATTACTAATGAGCGATACAAACAAATTTTAAATGATACAATAGATTTAGTTTTGGGATCCCGCGGCAATAGCGCTTATAGTTTGTTTATAACTGTATACTTTGATAATACTGGTAAAGCCTCCTTTTATAAGGATGCAGTACTTTATTCTTCGGGTAACCTGATCGGTCAGACAAGTTTTATTGATCAAATATTGAATGAGTATATCGAAACTCTTCC
>JAIFNN010000117.1:872-35856 GCA_020047715.1 Bacteroidota bacterium
TGTTTTTAAAACGCCCAAACCTTTTGGAAAAGAAGAATTTAGTAAGAGATTTATAAACTTTACATTTTAGTGTGGGTCGAGAAGGTCAGTAGGAATTTCTAATGCCGCGGATCAGCACTACAACAGACTAATGCAGGCGCTCTTAATCTCTTCTGATACCTAATTGAAAACAAACTGTATCAATAACTTGGTTTTGAATTTATATAAATTTTGCCACCATAGGGATTTGGAAAACCGTAAATCCATTTTAGAAATTCAGCTCCTAAATTCTTTGTGTTTAATATTCTAATCTTTTGTCATATACTTATTTCATAATTTCTTTCTTCTCCGAATCAGGTTTACCAACCTTTTAAAATAATTCTCGATTTTTTCGCCCTTTTCCATAGGTATATATTCAAGAGCCGATGAAAAACCGGATATAAAATCGGCATTTCTTTTGAAATTAGTCTTAAGTATATCAATATCATTTGTTTCCCAGTATTGTCCATCATCTGTTAGCTCGAAACCGGTAAAATATTTTGTGTTCAGGTAACGAAAGAGTTGAATAACGAGCTGATGAGTAGCCACATCGGCAAATTGGGTTTTTACGGAAAGTATGTACAAATATTCCTTTTCGGGCTGTTCCTTTGTTTTGCCAAAAAACGTAAGATGAGAAGGACTGCTCATGCGACCGTTGGACAGGAAACAAACGGAAATAGTTTCGCAACCGGGAGGGGTAAAGCTAATGCCATAAACACTTTTATTGTACCCGGGCTTCCCAAAACTGTTTTCGGGAAACTGTCTTTCGAACACATTGTAATTCCAATTATAAGTGCTTGCTATGTCCTGAATTTCGTCAATTAATTCGGGCAATAACTCTGGTTTGGCAATGCTGCCGCTGTAATGAAAACTTAAACCCATTGTAGGAATTGATAAATAGCTGTTGTTAGCGCTACTTGCTTTATTTATTCTTCTACACTAAGTCTTAAATGTTTACCCAATCCTTCGCAAATAATTCTGGTCAAGGTGGATAGTCTGATATCGGACGCATCATTTTCAATCCGGGAGATATAGGTTTTTGTAGTTCCGCTTTTTTCAGCCGGCTGTTCCTGGGTCATTCCTTGTTCTTTTCGGAGTTCCTGCAGCATCACACCTAGCTTGAATGATTCAAACCCTGCTTCTAATTCATCCCGTTCTTTTGTGTCCAATATTCCGTATTGCATGTCAAGATGGTCAGCAACAGATGTCAACTTATTATTTTCTTTTTTTTCATCGAAGTACTGTTTATTTAATTTTTCCGTTAGTTCAATTTGGCTCTTTGGAGTCTTCTGAGATTTCTTTTGAAACCCATTAACAAGAATTTTAAGTTTTCCCTCATCGAAAAAACTAAAAACTCTATAAATATCCGACCCAACTTCAACTCTGACCTCATAAGTACCAGTGGTACCTTTCATTATTCTATTTCTTAACAACTATTTTCTTATTCATCCCTTCTACTTTTACAACATAAACTCCGGCAGGCAATTCTTTGGTGCTAATTTCATGTTTGTTTGAAGTCAGAGTTCTAAGTAGCATTTTCCCATTTATATCATACACATATAGCAAAGTTTCTTTTTGTAAACCGCTTACATAAAAGCCCTCTTCCACTGGATTTGGATAAATTTCCAAGGCGTCAGCACCAATTATTTCAGCTGAAGTTGGGTTGAATTCCACAATCTTTGTAAAATTTTTCCACTGGGCTGCAGCCTGATACAATGATTTTGAACCTGAAGGTACATAAAGTATACATTTTGTTGTGTTTAAATTAGAGAAAACAGAGTTTGACAGACTTATACTGGCAGGTGTAGCAGAGTATGTGTAAATAGAGGCTAAGCCAGTGCAATATTTAAAAGCAGAGCTACCAATAGAAGTAACCGAGGCAGGCAAGCTAATTGAAGTTAAAGCCCAACAATTTTCAAATGCGCTACTACCAATAGAAAAAGTTGAATTTGGCAGGCTAACTGAAGTTAAATGTGTACAACTATTAAATACCCCAGCTCCAATAGAAGTAAGCGAAGCAGGTATGCTAATAGAGGTGAAGCCGTGGCAACCAGCAAAAGCGCCGCCACCAATAGAAGTAAGCGAAGCAGGCAGGTTAATAGAAGTTAAACCAAAGCAATTATAAAAAGCTTCCGCACCAATAGATTTAAGCGAACTCGGTATATTAATGGATGTTAAACTATAGCATTTATAAAAAGCATTATTGCCAATAGAAATAAGCGAATCAGGCAGACTAACAGAAGCTAAATTATAACATTCACCAAAAACATTATCACCAATAGAAGTTATCGAAACAGGCAGACTTATAGAAGTTAAACCATTTTCAAAACCTAGATATCCAATAGTAGTAACCGAATAATCAATACCATTGTAGTTTACAGTTGCAGGAATACACACTGAACCAGTATAATTACTTGTACTTCTGGTTACTTCAACTGTATAAGGCTCAATAACAGAGGTGATATTGTAAGAAATGCTATCGACTGTAAAATCCGCAGCAAAAAGATTTAAACCCATACTAAGCGCGAATAATAATAGGATTGACTTTTTCATTAAAAATTGCTTGTGTTTATTTTCTGTTTGCATTAATATAAAACATTAGCAGTATTGAAGCTCTTTCGTTCCTGATAAACAAGAATTGCCCCTTTTTTCAGAATTCATTTTATTTGGTAATCAAAACCCGCTCTCTGGCATTTGCATTTTTATTTGTCAATTGCCATCATGCCCACAGTCGTCATTATTTTACATTTCTTCAGCAGTCAAGGTTGTTTTTCAGTCTTTTGAAACATCTTTATTTCCGTTGCTTTCAAATAGAATCACTGTCTTTCAACGAATTCCGTATCAAAAAGTAAAATCTTGCCGACTAACCAAACCGCTAGAACCCTAACTTTTTATAAACCAATCAAACACCTCGGCGCAGACAAAACCCAGAAAACTTTCAAACTGCAGGAACGGTCCACTTTAAAAATCTGTCAAAGCTAATACCGTTTTAAGAAGCGGCTAAACTGCCCCATAGCAATTTATATATGCAACAATAATACCCACTTCCCCAATCCACAGTGCAGTTCTTCAACAATCAACTGAATACTAAAAGTAATTCTTTATTTTTACTTTCGGCCAAATCCTAGAGAAAAAATACAGCTCAAAAGGCTTTTTAATTATTTGTGCCTGGGAGATCAAAAAAAGCCTCAAAATAGAAATTAAGACGGATCAGCTTATGGGAGTTAGCTGCATTTGTATCGGGTTATGAAACTTAGTCATAGCGAAGGGGCTGAGGTACTCAAGGTAATTTTACCAACTAGACCCATATGTGGGTTTTAAGACGAGCGTTTTATATACCTGTCTACCTGAAATGGTTGCGGAGTATGAAAAGCCCCCGCAAAAGCGGGGCGAGTTGTATGAGCAGTGAGCTTCAAGTAAGGTTCTGTGAGTCCCGGTTGCTATCGGGATGGAGGTGAAATTCCCCTTTACCTACTCGACTTTCTATTACATTATTAATTTTACTCCAAGTGAATAACTCAATCCTAAATCTAATCCTTCTTTCTCTCGGAATTCATAGAAATCAAACATATCAACAAAAGTGTTTGACGGTCTTGAATTTACAATATTAGTAAACATAACACTTCTAAATCTTAGCCCCAGCCCGGCAAAAATATTAATCCTATAACTGTTGTTGATTTTAATAAATTCTCCCGCATTAAAATTAAAACCATATTTATATCTTTGATAGTCAACTTGGTCATAACTTATTTCCCCTCCATTTTTAGGATAGTAAAACGAGTTATGCAGAATATCTTTATGATTAATATAAAAAAGTTCGATTGAAAAATATTTGACAGTTTTCTCATTTCTTTTGAAGACTTTGTATATTTCTGGTCTTAGTTCCCACAGTTTATAGTCCTTTTCAAAATGGTCTAAAAAATATGTGTAAGAAATATTTTTGGCCCCATATCCCATATTTAGTCCAATCTTCCATTTAGGATTAATAGTTTTTACATATCCAACCCTCCATTTTGGACTAAAGACATTTAAAGAGGAAAACAAATCGAAAGTCAAATATGATTCGTGTTTAACTATTGAATTTTCAGATTTGTCATCATTTTGAGCATTTAGAAATAATGTACTTATAATTAATGTCAGTGAAATGAATATTTTGTGTAAGTGGTTCATATTAATAAAAATGCCAACAATTTATATATCCAACCCTAATACCTACCACTCCAAGTCCTTAGTGTAGGTATCAAAAAGCCTACTAACTATTAAATGTAGAATTTTATTTTTATTTTCCTCCAATTTCCGGAAGAAAATTCTGGTCAAAAAGCTTTTGTTTGTTTTTTGCAAGGGAGATCCACAAAATAGAAATTTGGGCGGATAAGCTCGTAGGATATAGCCGCATCCTTTAAGCGCTTAGGAAAAATAGTCAAAAAGGAAGTAAATGGTATCCGATAGATAGAATTAATCTTTTAATGAAGCATAACTATTGTGGCCTTAATAAATCGGAATTCAAGCTTTTTAATTTTGATATTTGCATTTTGAATTATCAATCCTGTCTTCCAAAACGGCTCAACACCCTATGTAGATTTTACCATTTTTCTTTTTTTTAGTGAATTTCCACCAATTACAAAGCCCGCACTGATTAATACGATATTCTTAATAATATACTGACCTTCGAGCGTTGGAGCATAAGGAATAATTGAAAAAACCTCGTTCGGGAAAAGGAATATCGGGGCTGTGGTACCAAGCATCTGACTGAACAAAAGCAGGAGTGTGAGCTTTAAATATTTACCCGAAATAAACCCAACTCCAATTAATACTTCCCATGTAGCCAGAGTTAACAATATTATTTTGGGTGAAATCAGATTAAAAGTAAGCCGGTTTATTGTATTAATTGCTATATCCTCTGCAGGACTGACCCTTGGGAAATACTTGAGGATTCCAAACCAGAAGAATATAATTCCTAAACTTATTCGCAGGAAGATTAAGCCGTTTCGATGCATCCAATTTATAGCCGAGAGTTCAAATAGTTCGATAGTGTGTTTGAGTGTGTGCATTTTATTTTTTGTTTGTTATTCCAATAAAAAAGACGAATAGGTTTTGCTTGGAACTATTCTAAATAAATAACAGTAAAAATAAATCCCTTTCAATTTTGGAATTATAGGCGAAAGTACTTGCTTTTTCGAAGGTGTTGGAGATGGAAGAATCCTAGAAATAATTCGGTATTTGTATAATCAACCAACAGATGCTCTGATCCCTTCGCCTTTCTTTATTTTCCTATAAAAAATTTGCCTGATGTATTGAAACCGATTTGGGATTTGTGCAGACACATGCTTTTCGCTAAGGTAATTACACCCAAAAATATTGCATGGATATAATTCCGATCTGATTCCGGTAAACACTGAAATATTGTATAAGCGGCTTATCCCGGGGTAAGGAGTGTATTGCATCGGATGACGAACTAACCAGGAAAAGAATTTTTGAGCAATGCAGGAGCAACCTCCTCCGGCTTATTGGAATGTGCCGGGATGACGGCATGAATCCGACAAATGTGAACTGCTATTCCAGGGAGGATTATGGATCCGAACAAATAAAGGGGTGAAGGACTTCAGTCGAATTTCAACTTAACAACTGCTTTCCTTACCATGGCTTTTTTCCCATCCTTTACTTGTGGCATATGGGCATCCTCAGGAAAGAATATGAAGAAATTAGAGGGATTGGCAAGTTTCATTTCCCCGGCTTTTACAGTAAAAAACTCCACTTCCCGCTCAGGATCGTAGGGATGCAGAATGGAGTCGAGTGTTTCGTAAGGAGCTATGCCGATCAATTCGCTGCCGCGGATTAAATATTGAATGTCGATATACTTTCGGTGGGCTTCAAACTTTGCGTCTTCGGGATCAACAGTGTTGTACTCGCTAATCATCACAAACACATTGTCCCCGTCAAGATCGTACCTTCCGGTTTCAAGTGCAGCAAGTTCTGGCGATCCCAGAAATTCAAATGCCTTAGCCCATCTTTCCCGATTTGAAAAATAGTGCCTTGCAAAAGCTTTCCGGTTAATCGAGTTGTCGGGTTTAACCGCCCAGCTGCCCAGGAATGCTGCTTTTTCAAACCAAATGTTCACGGATTCATCGGTCTCGTATAAAGGATTGCCTGAATTGTGTGAATCAGATTTACCGGAAATAGATGACATAATTGTATATCCTTGTGTTTCGGGGCTGCAGTCTACTTTGTATTGATAATTTGCACGCGGTCGGGTCCCACGGAAACATAGGTTACGGGAACGCCCAACTCTTTCTCGAGGAAGAGGATGTACTTCTTCAGCGCCTCGGGGAACTGTTTTTGCTCTCTGATGGACGTCAGGTCAGTTTTCCATCCGGGCAGGTCGGTATAAATCGGTTTGGTGTTATCGTCGATTTCATAGGGGAAATCGGTAAATATTTTATCCCCGCATTGGTACGCAGTGGCTACCCTGATGGTGTCGAAAGTATCAAGTACATCGGCTTTGGTCATAATAAGCTGGGTAACACCGTTGAGCATAATGCTGTATTTTAGGGCAACAAGGTCAATCCATCCACAGCGACGGGGCCTGCCGGTAGTAGAACCAAATTCATGTCCAAGGTTTCTTAGATTTTCGCCGGTTTCGTCTAAAAGTTCGGTTGGGAAGGGTCCGCTGCCAACGCGGGTGCAATAGGCCTTGAAAATACCCAAAACCTCGCCTATGCTTGATGGCGGGTTGCCCAATCCGGTGCATACACCTGCACAGATTGTGTTTGAGGAAGTTACAAAAGGGTAGGAGCCAAAGTCGATATCGAGCATGGTTCCCTGTGCACCTTCTGCCAGAATTTTCTTCCCTTCCTTCAGGAAATTATTAACGACGTGCTCGCTGTCGATAAATTTGAATTTCTTGAGTGTCTCGATTCCTTCAAACCAATCAGTCTCGGCCTCTTCGATATTGTATTCGAAATCGTATATTTTCAGCAGGTTCTTGTGCTTTTCCTTCAGGGCCTTGTACTTGTCCTGAAATCCGGTCTCTATATCTCCCACACGAAGTCCGTTACGACCGGTTTTGTCCATGTACGTAGGACCGATTCCCTTAAGGGTGGATCCGATTTTACCCTGGCCTTTTGCTTTTTCAGAGGCTGCATCGAGAATCCTGTGTGAGGGAAGTATCAGATGAGCTTTGCGTGAAATCACCAGGTTGCGGGTAATGTCAACACCCATTCCGGCAAGTTTGTCGACCTCTTTCTTGAAAATCACAGGATCGAGTACAACTCCGTTTCCAATGATGTTCAAAGTGTTTTCCCGAAAAATTCCCGAGGGAATGTTGTGTAGAACGTGCTTAATATTATTAAACTCCAGTGTGTGGCCTGCGTTGGGTCCTCCCTGAAATCGTGCAATAACATCGTATGCGGGGGATAGCACATCAACAATTTTACCTTTGCCCTCGTCGCCCCACTGGAGACCTAATATAACGTCTATTTTCAAGTTGTTGGAATTTAATAGGTTAAGCAATAAAAACCTGAAATTCAGGCGACATAAAGATAAAAAAAATCCCTCACAGAAGAGGGATTAAATGAAAGTTTCTTAAAAAAAGAAGTTATCCGATAAGGTCTTTATTGTCGCGACTTCTGCCATAAATGTAAAGGGAGTGGTGTGAGGGTTCGAAGTTGTTGAGAACACTGGCTGTTTTAATGATCTCTTCGATGCGCGGATCGCAAAATTCAAGCACTTTTCCGGTTTCGAGATCAATAAGGTGGTCGTGCTGCATGCAACGGTAGGCTTTTTCGAATTGGGCAATGTTCTTACCAAACTGATGTTTTATAACCAGATTGCAGTCAAGGAGCAGCTCAATAGTGTTGTACAAGGTTGCTCTGCTTACCCGGTAATTCTTGTTCTTCATAAAAATGTAAAGCGACTCTATATCGAAATGTCCGTCGCGCGAATATATTTCGTCCAGAATAGCATATCTCTCCGGGGTTTTTCGGTGCCCTTTCTTTTCAAGATAATCGGTAAAAATTTTTTTAACGGTTTCCTTGGTTTCTTCGCTTACCATAACTTAGACTAATTAAAAATTACCGTCAAAAATAAGCAAAAATTTGCGATTTTGATAAATCTATAACCAAAAAAACTATTCTATTGGGTCGTTGGGTACATTCTGAGGTTTAAGCATATCGATTACCTGATTCAAATCGCCATCGGTAAGGGCTGGGTTTATAACTAAAATCTGCGCCAGTAATGCGTAAATATGGATGTTCTGAAATGAAGGGTGAATGTAACCTTCCCTGAAAGAAGGGCCGGTTGCATAGAAAATGGCATGCATATCGGTGTTTCTAATGTCGTAGCCATGGGTTCCCCCGGTTGCAGGTTTTTTGGGTTCCCTGTCCGTTACGCTCCAGGCGGAGTCGGCTACAACAATGATATTGCCTGTTCTGGGATTCGTGCCATAGCTGAGGTGCTCAGGTACAGCGGTTGGTTTCCATGTTTTTATGTGGGCCACCTTTTTTAGGGCGTTATATGAGGAGTCGATCCACTTACCTTCGGCATAGAGGTTATAGTTAGGGTTACCCCCAACAATTTTCACAGGCCAGGATTCGGGAATGTAGTCACGGAGGTTTACATATCTTTCGGTAGAGGTTGCGCCCATACCATGGTCTGACAAAACAATGAAATTTATGCAATCTGCCTCAGGCAGCATTTTAATACGATTATATAAAATTCCGATTATGCTATCGAGCTCATGCACAAGGGATAATGTTTCTTTGCCATCGGGTCCGAAGTCGTGACCGATGCCGTCGGGTTCTTCATAATAGGCCATAATCAGCTGAGGGCGAATGGACTGAGGCATACTAAGCCAGTGGATCACAGTATCAATCCTCTCCGAAAATGGAACGCTTCCATCATAGGTCTTATAATAATCGGGATGTTTTCCTTGAATAGCAACATCGCTGCCTACCCAGTAAAATGAGGCGGTGCGAAGGCCTTGCTTTTGAGCCGAGATCCAAATGGGCTCACCCCCATAAAAAGCAGGGTCGAACCGCGCATCTGCGTTTCCCATGGAATAAGGCCTTTTCATTTTCGGGTCGTAGAAAGAGTTGTTAACCAAACCGTGGTGGTCGGGAACCAGACCGGTTGCAATGCTGTAGTGGTTAGGGAATGTTTTGGAGGGGAAGGATGGTATCAGAGAATGTGCTTTTACTCCGGTCTTAGCAATCTGATCAAGCGTCGGTGTGTTGGCTTTTTCGGGATAATCCCAGCGAAACCCATCGAGTGAAATAACTACCGTGCTTTGGAATCCATTGCATTGAGAGGAAACGGGATGAAAGGGAAGGAAGGCAAGGAACATCCCCGGAAAAAAACTGTGGAATGCGATGCGAAGGCTAATGGATTTGAGGCCTTTGAGGATAATTCGGACATGTGCTTTAATCATAAAAAAAGTTTTAAATGCAGTTTTCCTGATGCTGTTTGCGTTTTCTATCACCTGCAATATTCTCCAAAGATAACAAGCAAGCGCAGAAATGTTTCATCCAAGGGCAATAAAAAAATAGTCATTTCACTCCGGCGTAAAACCTCTTTTAGCCGGAGCGAAATGACCTCCCCTTTAAACTACCTAAACTACTTAACCTACTTAAACTAACTAACTAACCAGATCTTAATAATTTCTTAATGCTTTGTGTTTAAAATTTATATGTAAATGCTAACAAGCCCCTAATGTTTTCTACCGATTGGAGTCCCGCGGTAACCCCGCCCTTCCCATTGCTGTTCACTGTGCCATAGCTTGCGGAAGTATATTCACCTTCCAGTGCAATGTTTAAACGGCCAGAGATAAAAACCAACCTCGGTGAGATTCTGTAGACGTTGTCGATATTCGTTCCCCTTGCATAAAATAAGCTTGTTTCAATATCATCTTTGGAACCCATGTTCTTAGTAAAGCCTCCAAATACACCGAACTGCACTTTTTTACCATTGGTTGAGAAATCGAGCCAAACCGATCCTGTGTTGAGGTTGGTGAATTCTTTTGCCCCTGTGGCTGTATCAGCGATCTGTTTTACCGCATATCCCCCAATCATCACCAGGTCCGTTGCATTTTGGGCATAAACTGCCTGCGCTCTGAGGGTTACCGGCTTTAACTTCAGCTTTATGTTGGCGAACCCCGAAACACTTGCAAGTTTCTCATTCGATTCGAACCTTTTGTTTTTTGCAGCATTGACTGTGTAAAGTTCGGGTGCAAGAGTTTTGTAATCTACTCCCAATGCAAACAAATGTTCCGTGGAATCGGGATTAAGCTGCAGTATAAGGTTTAGATTGGGAATGCCTGCATTTCTTAAATATTTTGATGATCCCAAGGAGGAGGATTCGTAAATCCCGCTCTTCAGTGTGTATTCAGGACCAATGCTGGTAAAGTCCCTCTGGGTTAGGGCGGTGGCAATTACTTTTAAGCTTCCGAGCTTGTAAGTATACCTGATTTGCGGGTTTCGTGAAAAAGGTTGAAAAGGCGAACCTGTGTTAAACGAAACCACATCGGGAAAACAATCGACATTCAGCATGGGATGAAAGAACTGTCCTACCATCAGCTCTGCTTTTGTCCAGTTTAATTTAACTATGGCGTGACGCAATCTGAACCCGTTTAGATCGCTGAATGCTGCATTCTCATTTCCAAAGAAATCCCCTTCAAGCACTCCGGAGGTTTTGGCTCCAAATGCATCAGGTCCGGTTATTGAGCCTTTTAATCGCGACTGAATCGAAAGCATATTAATCGAAGAACTGGCATTGATGTCTTTTTGATTTGCGTCCAATGCAATATTATCGGGGTATAACATGAAGTGACCCTCTCTAATGTTAACCGTTTGGCGGCTGTCGTAAAAAACATCTGTTTTTACAAATCCCGAAAAAGTAATCCCGTATTTGGGCGGGTCATTTTTCTCTTGCGCATTTATCCCGAGAGGAACCAAAAGCATCGAAATCACTATGTTTAGAAGCTTATTATTCATGTTCTATTTCTTAAGAGGATTCGTTAGTTCTTATTCTAATCTGAAAACATAAAGTTTACAAGGACAAATGTATTGCCTCCGGAAGGGATAGGAAATAGTAATAACACTTGAATAAGCCTTTGAACCACTCGGTTTTCTCAAGTGTTATTACCTGAAGAATCCAGGTGGAAATACGCTATTTCAATCGAAAACCCTTTACCTGCTTATTCTTTGCTCTCCACCCTATGAACCGTCTCTACGCCTTTTATTTTGATCAGGTTCATTATTAGGTTGTTGAGATCGGTGGTGTTGTGGACATAAAGTTCTATGGTGCCTTCGAATATGCCATCGTGCCCGTGGAGGTTAATAGTCCGGATGTTTACACTTAGTTCTTTGGAAATCACCGTAGTGATATTGTTATATACTCCAAACCGGTCGAAGCCGTTGATGGCGATAGTTACAAGGTAAGCTAGTATTTTGTGTTTTGTCCATGTTACAGGAACCACCCTGTTTCCTTGCCGGGAAGAAAGTTTTACAGCCTCTTCGCAGCGTGCCTGGTGGATAGTTACGGTGTCGAATTCGTCCTTGTATCCAATCACTTCATCTCCCGGGATGGGATTGCAGCATTTAGCAAGTACATAGTTTTTCTCGTCGTCCTCAAGACCTTCATGGACCACAAACGTACCTTTCGAATCGGGTGGGTTTTCTTCTTTTGCTTTTGTAAGTCCAGATTTGACAAGGGAAAGATCCCAATATTTAATCCATTTGCTTTTGGTGTTTTTCCTGAGGATTTTTTTAAGGTCTTCAAGGATTACCAATCCGCTTCCGATTTTTGAGTACAGCTCATCCTTGGATGCTACCTCATAAGCTGGGAGCAACTTTTTGAAAATTCGCGAGCTGGGTTGAAGTTTTAGCTCGAGGAGTTTCTCTTCCAACAGCTTTTTGCCTACTTCAATTCTGTTTTTTGTTTCGGCTTTCAGGGCTGTTTTTATGGCGCTTTTTGCCTTCACGGTGATTGCGTAATCGAGAAGTTCGCGCTGAACCTTTTGGTTTTCGGAGGTGATGATTTCAACCTGGTCGCCACTTTGAAGCTGGTGATTAAGGGCTACAAGATGATGGTTGATTTTCGCGCCAATGGCTTTATTGCCGATTTTGGTATGGATTTCATAGGCGAAGTCCAAGGCCGTAGCACCGGCAGGAAGTGTTTTAATCTGGCCTTTTGGCGTAAATACGAAGATCTCGGAGGAAAAGAGATTCATCTTGAAATCATCGAGAAACTCCAGGGCGTCGGTCGTGGGATTTTCAAGGAGTTCCCTGATTTTTTTCAGCCATTTATCAAGTTCCCGGTCATCGGCTCCCGGTTCTTTGTATTTCCAGTGAGCGGCAAACCCACGCTCGGCAATTTCGTCCATTCGCTTCGAACGAATCTGCACTTCTATCCATTTCCCGTAAGGGCCCATGACAGTTGCGTGCAGCGCCTCATAGCCATTCGCTTTTGGGGTCGACACCCAGTCCCGGATGCGATCGGGCCGGGGTGGATAAATATCCGTGATAAGAGAATAGATATTCCAGCATTGCGTTTTCTCGGGAATGGTAATATTGGGCTCGAACACGATACGGATCGCAAGCAAATCGAAGATTTCCTCGAACTCGACGTTTTTCTGCTGCATTTTGTTCCAAACCGAATAAATGGATTTGGGTCGGCCGCTTATTTGGAATTTGATGTCGTTTTTAACGAGCTTGTCCATGATAGGCAGCGAAAACTTATTAATCAGGTTAATTCGCTTCTCTTCATTATCACGGATTTTCGCGACAATCTCATCGTATATTTTCGGGTATCTGTACTTGAGGCTTAAATCCTCGAGTTCGGTTTTGATGGCATAGAGTCCCAGCCTGTGCGCCAAAGGGGCAAAAAGATAGATGGTCTCACCTGCTATTTTGATTTGCTTATGCCGGGGGAGTGAATCCAAAGTGCGCATGTTGTGCAGTCGGTCGGCCAGCTTGATAAGGATCACCCTTACATCTTCAGATAGGGTAAGAAGCATTTTTCTGAAATTCTCTGCCTGTAGCGAAGACTTGTTGTCGAACACACCTGAAATCTTCGTTAGCCCGTCGATGATGGAAGCAACCTTGGGACCGAAATTGATTTGTATGTCTTCTATACTGTAGTCAGTGTCTTCCACCACATCGTGGAGAAGTGCGGAAATAATTGATTTGACGCCGAGACCGATTTCCTGATTGACGATTTTGGCAACTGCAATGGGATGGACAATATAAGGCTCGCCGGATTTTCTTCTCATTCCCTGGTGTGCTTCGGAAGCGAAATGAAATGCTTTGGTAATCAACTCCTTATCGGCATCAGTTTTGCAAAACACACAGGTTTGCAGGAGTTCATCAAATTGCCTCTGTATTTCCGCTTGTTCCGTCTTCTCAATTACCGTCATCAACAGAGTTTTTATTCAATTACAATTGCTTTCGTTTTAAAATACAATGCCAAAGATAATGAATTCGGGGGAAGTTTAAAACTAATCTCCCCTAAGGGTAAAAAACAGTGATATGACCGGTTTTGTTAAGCCTTTGTCCGTTAAAGGAGGAGATCTGGACATGATAAATATAAACGCCTTCCTGTGCCAGGTTGTTGCCGTTGATACGGCCATCCCAACCATAATCGGGGTTTTCGGACCTGAATACAACAATCCCAAACCGATCATATATCAACATCAGGAAATCGTCGGGGATAACACTGAGTACAGGTGCGAAAAAATCGTTCTTCCCATCCCCATTTGGGGTGAAAGCATTGGGTGTCCAAATTTCAGACTTGATTTTTATTTCGCAGAGGTTCGAAATCGAATAATTACCGCTGTTTTTTTCATAGGCAACAATTCGGTAAACGATTTTCCCGGAATAGTTTTGACCATATATGGAAGAAAGGTTATCGATGTAACTGTTCTGATTAATAACCGATCCTAACAAAACAGAATTTCCGGCAGTGTCCAAACGATAAACTTCATATTTTTCAATTCCCTGAGGGAACTCCTGATATATATTCCACTCCAGGTTAACCGTTTCTTCCGAATTTTCACCCTGCAGAAGCATGTTCACGCCAAGGTTTGAGCTTCCGATTACCGAACGGCATGTATTCACAGCCGCAACTCGGTAGTAGTACTTGTTTATTGAGGTAAAAACCGAGTCTTGAATTACAGCCGGGGAGGAATTAATTCCCCGAACTGTTTTTACCGGTTCAAATTCGGAGAATTCCTGATTGGATCGCAACAGTGCAAAGTCGGTAATGGGGGATCCCTCGCTGTAACTGAACTGAATGTCAACCGTATAGGGTCCGGTTACCTTCACCGAGTTTAGAAGAAGTTCATCGGGTGGCGGGGGCATGAAAGTATACTTTGAGGCAATGTTTGAGGCGGAAACCAGCGTGTTATAATTGACCGCCTCAACGAGAAAAGAATACATAGTGTTTTCGGGTATACCATATACGACAAAGCTCGTATCGCTTGGATCTATTCCCGCAATGGCTTCAAAGGAGCCGGAACCAATCTTCATTTTAACACGGTATGCACTTATGCTATTCCCCCAGCCTAAGTATTTGTTCCAGTGCAAGGTAATGGTGTTTGCGCAGGAATCGTAAACGAGTGCATTGTGAATTGTGCTGTGCAAGCCCTCGATTTTGCATAAAACAGGCTTCCGCAGGCTTTGGTTTCCGGCTGTATCGAAAGCCGTTACGCTATATAAAATTGACTGTTTTCCTGCAAGAGCTGCAGCATTGTGAATATAGCTTGTGATGGAGGTCGATACTGTATCCAGAATCTGCCCCTGCCAGCAGCCACCCTGATTTTCTTCAGAGTACAAGATGTAGCCAGCCACATCGAAAGAAGGGCTTTTCTCCCAGAAAACCAAAGTGTTGCCTGTTGCTGTGTCGACCGTTACATAAGTAATAACAGGCTTTTCCGGGGGGGTAAGATCCTGCCCGTTTATCTCCCCCGTTAAAAAAAAGCTGTATATCAATACCGTTATATATGTCAGTTTTTTCCAGTTCATCATCTCAAAACGGTAAAATGCTTTCAATAGTATCATTGTGTATTGGATTCGAATTTACTATTTTTAATGATTCAGGCGAAAAATTTTGTTTAAAATCAATTACTTCAAACTTATTTGCCCCGGCGCTTTTATTCTTTGACTGTGCTTAGTACCTTTGATCCCGTGAATAACAGAGTATTTTACAAGTCAGTTGTCAACTTTCGCGACAAGTATCTTGGACCCAGGCGGTTTGTTATACTGCTGAGTTTTATTGTTGGTGTCTTAGGCGGATTGGCTGCGGTGGTTCTTAAGAACCTGATTTTCATTGTTGAGGATTTGCTCACTCATACTTTTAATGTTGATCGTGTCAACTGGTATTATTTTGCTCTGCCTCTGATTGGCATCTTTTTTACCGTGCTTTTCGTCAAATATATTGTAAAGGATAAAATTTCGCATGGGATTTCCCGCATCCTCTATGCAATTTCCCGGAAGAAAAGCGTTCTTGCTCCGCACAACATGTATTCCTCGATGATTGCCAGTTCGCTAACGGTTGGTTTTGGCGGTTCTGTTGGTTTGGAAGCGCCCATTGTACTTACCGGTTCGGCAATAGGATCGAGGATTTCGAATTTTTTCCACCTCGATTACAGAACTACCACCCTGATGCTGGGATGCGGAGCGGCAGCGGCTGTTGCGGGGATTTTCAAGGCGCCCATTGCAGCCTTGGTTTTCGCCTTGGAGGTCCTGATGCTCGATCTTACCATGTGGTCGCTCATCCCTTTAATGATTTCGGCTGTTACCGCAGCAACGCTTTCCTATTTTCTTATGGGCAAAGGAGCTGTTTTTTATTTCACTCTTCAGGATCCTTTTGTGCTGAGCAATTTGCCATTTTATGCCATACTGGGGATTATTTCCGGTTTTTTCGCACTTTACGTAACCCGCGGAACAATTTATATTGAAGGCGTTTTTGCCCGTTTCAAGAATCCGTTTCAAAAGCTCATAATCGGAGGAGGTATACTTGGATTTTTGATCTTGCTGTTCCCCCCTCTGTTCGGGGAAGGGTACCTTACGTTGAAAGCCCTGCTCACCGGACAGGCTCAGGATCTTACTCATAACAGCCTGTTCTATGAACTTCGTGACAATTCCTGGCTGCTTCTTTTGTATATGGGATTGGTATTGGTTTTTAAGGTTATCGCCATGTCGGTAACCAATGGGGGTGGTGGCGTAGGTGGGATTTTTGCCCCCTCGCTGTTTATGGGCGGAATACTTGGGTTTATGGTGTCGAAAACCCTGAATATATTGCATTTTGATGCGGTATCGGAGCGAAACTTTATTCTTGTTGGTATGGCTGGCGTGATGGCTGCTGTTATGCATGCGCCTCTGACCGCTATATTTTTAATTGCTGAAATTACCGGCGGATATGCTCTTTTTATTCCTCTTATAGTTACCTCTGCAATTGCGTACCTTACCAGCTATTCGTTCCAGCGCCATTCAATATACACAGAAAGACTCGCCAGCAAGGGAGACCTGATAACCCATCATAAAGACAAAGCAGTGCTAACCTTGCTCAACCTGGAATCGGTTATTGAGAAGGATCTAAAGATTATCAGACCTGATGCTACTCTTGGAGATCTGGTGAAACTTATTTCCAAGTCGAAAAGAAATATCTTTCCGGTGGTGGATGAGGATGGCCATTTCGTTGGGATTATCCTCCTGGATGATGTCAGGGAAATTATTTTCAATCAGGAATTGTATCAAACCACTTTGGTTGCCGATCTGATGGTGTCGCCTCCTGCAACCGTTTCTCCCAAAGAGCCCATGGGAAGTGTTATGCAAAAGTTTGAAGATACAGGGGCCTGGAATTTGCCGGTAACGGATGGCGATCTGTATATTGGTTTTGTGTCAAAAGCCAGAATATTCAATATGTACAGAAAATTGCTTGTGCAGTTTAGCGACGAGTAGTAAGGGAAATTGCAGGACTAAGGAAGACCTGGTTGAGCCTGTTGGAAAATATTTATATTTCACAACTTAAAAAGCAAAAAAATAAAATTCAAAGACTTAAATTTGAACTCAAAATAAAGAAATTATGATACGCGATTTACAATTATTCGATATTATTCAGAGAGAGCAGGACCGTCAGAAGCGCGGTATCGAGCTTATTGCTTCCGAAAACTTCGTCAGCCAGCAGGTTATGGAAGCCATGGGTTCTGTTTTAACTAACAAATACGCAGAAGGTTACCCCGGAAATCGTTATTACGGGGGATGCGAGGTGGTTGATGAAGCCGAGCAGCTCGCCATCGACCGATTAAAAGAGATTTATAATGCTGAATATGCCAATGTGCAGCCGCACAGCGGTGCTCAGGCAAACATGGCTGTTTTTCTGGCTTGTTTGCAGCCGGGCGACACCTTCATGGGATTGGATCTTTCGCACGGGGGACATTTATCACACGGCTCACCTGTGAACAGTTCAGGACTTTTGTACAATGCAATTTCATACGGTCTCGACCAGAAAACCGAAAGGGTTGATTACGACATGATGGAGAAGATTGCCCTTGAAAAAAGGCCAAAACTCATTATTGCCGGGGCTTCTGCTTATTCAAGGGAGTGGGACTATGCCCGGATGCGAAAACTGGCCGATTCCATTGGAGCGATTTTCATGGTCGACATGGCTCACCCAGCAGGCCTTATTGCTGCGGGATTGCTCAATAACCCTCTAGAACACGCTCATATAGTTACATCTACCACCCATAAAACCTTAAGAGGCCCCAGGGGAGGAATTATTCTCTTAGGGAAGGATTTTGAAAATCCCTGGAAAATAGCAACCAAAAAAGGGGAGATCAGGATGATGTCATCACTTCTTAATTCTGCTGTTTTCCCCGGGATACAGGGCGGCCCGTTGGAACATATAATTGCCGCCAAGGCAGTTGCTTTTGGGGAAGCGCTTCAGCCCGAGTACAAAGCATATCAGTTGCAGGTGCAGAAAAACGCCAAGGTAATGGCCGAATGCTTTGTTAAGCACGGTTACAAAGTGGTTTCTGGTGGAACCGACAACCATTCCATGCTTATCGATTTAAGAACCAAGGTGCCCGATGTGACTGGCAAGGAAGTTGAAAAAGCTTTGGTTCTGGCCGACATTACTGTGAATAAGAACATGGTTCCTTTTGATTCGCGCTCGCCCTTCCAGACTTCAGGTATACGGGTTGGAACTCCCGCGATAACCACCCGTGGAGTAAAAGAGGATGTTATCCCGGTTATCGTAGATCTGATTAACGAGGTTGTAACCAACATTGCTGATCCCAAGGTCATCGAAAAAGTTGAGGAAAAAGTGAACAAACTGATGAGGGACTATCCAATGTTCGCCTTTTAGCAAATTTGCCTTTTCATGAGAATAAAACCGCTCATATTCATAATTGATGATGATCCTGTAATCCATAAACTCGTTGAAGCTGAACTGAAATCGGATAAGCTGGATGTGATGAGCTTTAGTTATGGAGAAGATTCATTGGTTGAACTATTTCGGGAACCTGATCTTATAATACTCGACTATTGCTTTGTTAACAGAAGCAAGCCGGTGCTGGGAGGGATGGATATATTGAAGGAGATACGAAAAACTGAACCTGTGATTCCGGTAATAATACTCTCGGGTCAAGAAAGTGGGGGAGTAGTACTGGAGCTAATCAGGATGGGTATTGAGGAATATGTTATAAAGGAAAACAATTGGCTGGCCAGGCTAAAAGAGGCGGTTAACAGTATCCTGCATGATAACTAATTCATGCATCTGCATGGAAACAGCTGTAAGCATTGGGAAATCCGATCGGAGTGCTCTTAAACGCAACTTACACGGCTTAATTGACCCGGAAAGGAATGGATTTATAAAAATTATTGTAAGCTTTCGTTAAATGGAATGGTATGAAGTACTGATTCTCGTTGGAGCAGGAATTATTGCAGGTTTTATCAATACACTTGCCGGAAGCGGATCACTCCTCACACTTCCATTGTTTATGGCTTTCGGCCTTTCGGCTCCGGTTGCAAACGGAACCAACAGAATCGGTATCCTGTTCCAGAGCCTTGTTGCCATAATAAGTTTTAAAAAGCAGGACCTGCTTGATTTTTCCACTGCGCTGAAAATCGGGATTCCTTCCGTTATGGGTTCTCTTATCGGTGCCATGATTGCTGTTGATGTGAATGAAGATGCAATGAAAACCGCAATAGCGATCTTACTTATTTTTATGTTTTTCCTAATTCTCCTGAAGCCTTCCCGATGGATCAACAGTCATGCGGGTAGTCCTCCACTTCCTCTCTGGGTTCAGATAATAGTTTTCTTTATCGTGGGATTGTATGGCGGATTCATTCAGGCCGGAGTCGGTTTTTTTCTACTTGCGGCACTGGTGTTGGCTTCAGGATTTGATCTTATCAAGGCCAATGCGCTTAAAGTACTGATGGTGTTTATTTACACCCCATTTTCACTAACAGTTTTTATTGTTAACCATCAAGTCGATTACAAATTGGGGTTCATAGTTGCAGCAGGTAGCATGCTTGGTGCCTGGATAGGAGCCCGAATGTCGGTTAAATGGGGACCTGCGGTGGTGAGGTTTATTTTGCTGGCTGTATTGCTGGTAGCTTCCGTTAAGTTACTGATGGGATAAGTCAAAGAATTCTGAATTCTGAATTCTGAATTCTCACGGTTCAATAATATACCTTATCCATCCCTGTTGTCGGAAGTTTGCTTGTTGGTCGACTGTGAATTTGGCTGAAGATGCAGCTTTTAAAACCGCCATATAGAGGCAGTCGTCCTGAAAATTCGACTCAAGGATTTTGGGATCCCCGATAACATTTCCTTCCCGGTCCACATTAATCTGAACCTTAATAATAACTCTTGATGTTACGGTACATCCATCAACCAGAGGTTTGGGCAAGGTTCCCCTCAAGCCCCTGTTGCCGAGGCCAAAACCTTCGCCGTTTCCCAGGCCTCCCCCGTCACCGTAATTATCGGCACCGGGTGTGCCATCTATACTTCCCTGATTTCCTGTTCCCTGGGTAACGCCTTCCGACCCTGTTGTGGTACCAACTCCCTTATTTCCAAAGGCATTCTTCCCTTTTGTGTTCCATTGTTCCGCAACCAGACGCAAACGCTCTTCTTCGGCTTTTTTCTTTCGGAGCTCTTCGGCTTGAAGCCTTTTTAATTCTTGTTGCTTGAGTTCTTCCGGCGTGGGCTTGTTCTCTTTTACTTTTGTTTCTTCAACAGTCTGAGTGTTTTTTGCGACCACAGCTTCCTGTGTTTTCTGTTTGACCGTTTCAACCACCGATTCCTTAACCGTTTCAACAGGCTCAGGCATGGTTTCCACATCTCCACCCTGAGTCTCGTCGCCGCTTGGCTCAACATCACCCAGACCGGTTATGTCGGTCCCGAAATTTACCAGAACGCCCTGTTCCTCAGGGGGAGGATCGGGGAAGCTAAACCCGAAAAATATTAAGAGTAACAGAATAAGCGTATGTAAAACTATGGTTCCAATTAATCCCCTGGAGTCGTATTTCATGGCCTTCGTTTTATAAGGAACGGGTTCCCAGAATTACCTTGTACTGGTTCTTTTTAGCAATCTCTAAAAGTTTGTAAATCTCATTCATGCTTACATTCTCATCTGCATTAATACGAACTGTGGGAGGTTCTTTCCGTACACCAAGACGTTCTTTTAACAGGGATTCGATCTGATCAAAGCTGCAGGACTTCTCATCCACCATATATTCCATCTGGTTGCTTATGGAAATAACAACCACAGGGTTGGCAACTGTTTGATTGTTGCTTTGGGGTAACATAATATTTGAAGCTACAGGAGCTGTGAGCGTAGATACAAGCATGAAAAACAAAAGCAAAAGGAATACAATATCTGTCATTCCCGACAAACTAAAAGTGGTATTGGACTTGTTCTTTTTACCGATGGCCATGTTATTCTTTAATTAAAACAACTTTGTAATTACCACTTACGGCTACATTCATTACGCTCACCGTTTCCTTTACCGTTACATCGGATGCTGTAATAAGCTTGAAAGTTGGGTCTGACTGACCCCGCAATTTTCTTTCAAGAACCTTAGCTAATTCCTCCAGATTTACGGTGCGTCCGTCGATCGTAATGATTCCGCTACCTCTGACACCTACTTCAGGCACTACTTCTGTGGAGCTGGTTGATTGTCCCTGTTGCGGAAGCAAGAGCTTAAGAGCATTTGGGGCGATCATGGTTGAGGTGATCATAAAGAAGAGCAGCAACAGGAAAACGATATCTGTCATTCCTGAGGTACTGAAACCCACTGCAACTCTATTTCGCGACTTAATTATCATGTAATTATTTTACAGGCTCGTTTAAAAGATCCATAAATTCAGTGGTGCTGGCTTCAAGGGTGTTCACTACTTTCTCTACTTTTGCAACCAGGGCATTATAGGCGAAGTACGCAAAAATCCCGACGATAAGACCGGCAACCGTTGTAACTAGTGCAGTGTAAATCCCGGTTGAAAGTAGAGACACATTGATGTTGTTTCCTGCACTCGACATTTCCATAAACGACTGAATCATTCCGATAACTGTTCCGAAAAAGCCGATCATAGGAGCTCCACCTGCGCATGATGCCAGTGTGGGCAATCCCTGTTCGAGTTTGTAAACTTCCAAACGGCCAACGTTTTCAATGGCTGCATTTACATCATTAAGGGGACGTCCAATCCTGCTGATACCCTTGTGGATCATATGCGCAACGGGATTATCGGTTGTTTCGCACAGGTTTTTGGCGGCATCAATTTTACCGTCCATTATGTAGTCTCTGATGCGGTTCATGAAGTTGATGTCTACTTTCTGAGCTTTCTTAATTGCGAAATATCTCTCAACAAAAATGTAGACAGCAATTATAGAAAGTGCCAAAATAGGTATCATTACCCATCCTCCCTTCATTGCAATGGAGAGAAAAGTTTCTTCCCTCGTGCCTGCGGTCTGTATCGATGAAGTCTCGGCAGTAACGATCTGTAAGAGTGTCAGAATATTCATAGTGAATGATTTTTTTTTGCGAAGTTATATAAAAAAACGGATGGAACGGGGTTTGTATTATGTGGATTGTTAAAAACAAACGGGATTTATTAACAAGAATGGTTCGAACCCGGAATGCAAATGCCGGGATTTGCAGGCTCATCAATTACATATGAATAGTTTAAGGAGATTGGAAGCTGTTTTCCTCGCTTAGCCTGTCTATGCGTGACTGCATTTCTCATGCGAAAAGAAAAAGGGAAACGAATTTTCGTTTCCCTTTTTCTATTATTCTCTGACTCATATTTAAAGTTTCTCAACCTCAACCTCACAAGAAGGGCGAGTAGGGAGATGTTTTTGAGATACCAGATAAAGTCTATTTTTTCGAGACCCATTGCTGCCACACCTGCCGCTGATCCAATAATCAGGATGCTTCCGCCGGTACCTGCTGTGTAAGCCAGAAATTCCCAGAATATTCCGTCCTGAACAAAGTTATGGGCGTACTGCATTGCTGCAGGATCGGTTATAGCAAGGAGGTGTGCGGGATCTACAATTGGATACATACCCATTGCACCAGCCACAAGGGGAACATTGTCAACAATTGCCGACAGGAATCCGATTGCTATATTTATAAGGTACACATTTCCGAGACTCTCGTCAAGCGACTTGGCCATCAGAGCAAGATGTCCGGCCGATTGCAAAGCTGCAACCGCGCTTAGAATTCCCAGAAAGAAGAACACCGTTGGCAACTCAACCCTTTTAAGGATAGCCACAATTTTAAGCTTGGCCTTGATCTCAACATCTTTACCCTTATGGAGTATTTCGGTTACAAGCCAGATTATCGACAAACTGAGCAGCATTCCCATGTAGGGAGGGAGATGGGTTATTGTTTTGAAAACAGGTACAAACAATAATCCGCCAACTCCTAAAATCAACATCAGTTTGCGTTCATAAAGACTTGTCAGTTCATTCCCGTTATCTTTTATGTCCGGTCGCATGACATTCCCTTTCATCGTAAAGCTAATGATAATGAGAGGAACCAGAATGTTTACCACACTTGGCAGGAATACTCTGGTGATAATAGCTACAGTGGAGACCTGGCCTCCGATCCAAAGCATAATGGTTGTGACATCCCCAATTGGCGACCAAGCGCCTCCGGCATTAGCAGCGAGAACTACGATACTGGCAAAGAACCAACGGGTTTTTTTATCCGACACGAGTTTCCGAAGCAAGGCTACCATTACGATTGTGGTAGTAAGGTTATCGAGAACCGCGGACATGAAGAAGGTAAGGATACCTATGATCCACAGCAATTTCACTTTGTTGGTGGTGTGGATTTTATCGGTAATTACCTTAAAACCTTCGTGCTGGTCGATTACCTCAACGATTGTCATGGCCCCAAGAAGGAAAAACAGAATTTCAGCAATTTCCCCCAAGTGCTCTATTATCTGCACTTCGACAATCCATTCCCTCATGATTTCGAGCCATTCATGGCGTTCTGCGCCTTCAAGGTGAATCAGGCTGGCCAGGAAGGTTCTTACAGCTCCTTCGTCCTGCAGGCCTTCTCTGGCCGCGACATATTTCGAAAAGGCAGGGCTCAATCCTCCCCCGAGAATATCGAATGCTCCAAAAATATAAGCCACCCAGCATAGGGTCCCAATTGCCAATGCGGAAACGGCTTTATCAACTTTAAGAGGGTGTTCAAGGGCAATTGCTATATATCCCAGAACAAAAATCACAATCATCAGGATAAACATAGTAGGTGTTTTAAATTTTAAAATTTTGGAAGCACAAATATAGAAATGTTATTTAATTCACATGAGAAATTTTAAAGGCAAATTCCAAATTTTTAATACGCAATAAAGATAGCCTCTTTTCAGTATTTACTCTTCTTCATCTTCTTCGTTAAAATCTTCTGTTTTTTTTGGTTGAAGCGCGTCAGCCTTGTTCTTCTTAAATCGCGAAGCCCATTCATTGAGGTTGTTGAAGTATTCCCGATAAAAAAAGCCAACCCCTTGGGTATAGGGAGAGGTCTGAAACAGCAAATTATCGTTAGCCCGATTAAAGGCCTTGACGTGAAGTTTTTCAGTTATCTTGAAATTGATATCGAAATCCCCTACAATATTATTTGTATTGGTAGCAGTGCTTGTAGTTGTCTCATTTCCTCCAACATCCAAATTCCCACTGATGGAAATCCGATCGTTTAGGATTTGTGTACTCAGTGCAACTTGCAATTCGTCACTGGTAATCTGGTCGCCGGGACGGTAATTTACCCCAATGTCAAAATCGTTGCTTATCTGCGAAAGCCATGAGGAAAGCTGATTCGAAAGCAGTTCGCTTGTGGTTACGCCGGCTACATTGGAGCTGGTGCCCCCCGAGCTTCCCTGGGTAAATCCCTGCTGGGAATAAAAATTGTTCATTACCAGAAGCGACACAAACTGTTTCATCATTTCCTCATCGGTATTGATGCTGTTTTTGACGATGTTCTGGGTCTGCTGGTCTGCCCCCGGAAGCATGATATCGGGTTCAATTGTCGGATTCATAAGTTTTCCCGACATATTGATGACGCATTCAACAGGTATTCTTTTTCGGGAGGTTTGTTGCTCGGGATCGGGATCAAGGGCCGAAATCGTGGTTTTTAAACCATAAATGGCTGTCAAGTCGATGTTTGCGTCGGATGGGTCACCGTTCCAACTGATTCTCCCGCCTTTTTCAACAACAAACTTTTTATTGATTACATTCTGAAGGGTGAAAAGGTAATCGCCTTGCTCAATGTCAATATCTCCGTAAATCTCAAATTTCCCGAGAGTGTTTATCAGGATTTTCAGGCTTCCGGTTCCCCTTCCCTTGATAATATCCCCTACCTTGGGGTCAAAAATCAGCTGGACTTCTGCGTCAGGCGTAACCTCCAGGTTGAAACTCATCTGCATCCCCTTCATTTTCACCTCGTATCTTGGCCTTGTCTCAGCAGTTCCATTAGCAGATGCAAACGGATCTACCCAATCGATGAAATTTCTCACAGCCACCTCTTCGGTTGCATAAAGGGGGATGAAAAATACCGAGTTTCGTTCCGACCGGGCTGTGATATTCATGGAGAGATTATCTGTGGGCCCGCTTATGCGAATAATGCCTCCCGCGAAAATCCGGCCGTAAAACAGAGGGTTGTCCTTTTCTGTAGTGTTTAGAAATGCAAAGTTGTTGGTTTCAACCTTTACGTCAAGATTAAAATCCTTAAAATACTTGCTCGTTATGGTGCCTTGTGCAACCGCTTTGTTTCCTTTTTCGTCAAAAGCCTCGAAATTTTTTAGAATCACATTGTTATGTACAATCTTCACATCGTTGCTGAAATTGTAACGGGTTTGAAGGTAGTTTACAATAAGAGATGTTTTCATAAGCCTGAGGCTGCCGTTCATCTCAGGTTGTTTGGTTGTGCCTGTGAGGGTTAGCTGTCCTGTGGCAATTCCCTTGAGATCGGAAACCAAAAACGCGGCATAGGGCTGAAACATGTTAAGCTTGAGTTTATCCATATCCCCCGTAAAATTCATCGATTTTGTCTGAGGTGAAAAATCCCCCTCAATCTTGATAGCAGGTACCAATCCTCTCCCAAGAAATCCCTTGATGTGTATTTTTTTGAGGCTGTTGTTCCAATTCGCAAGCAATTCCCCTTCCCCAAGATTTTCTCCGTTTATAAAAAGGTCTTTCATCTGCAAGTCCGAGAGAAAGGTGATGTTATGAAAAGGGTCTTTAATGCTGGCCTGCCCCGATAAGCGTCCGTCAAGCTGCATTTTGAATTTCCGGGTAAACAGGTTTAAGGTGGTTAGATTCATGTCGTTGAAGCTAAACCGGAGCGCGTCATCCGAGTTCTCGGAAACAGTTCCGTAGACAAGGAAGTTCTGGCTCTGATTGAAAATCGTAAATGAATCAATAGCAATGGAGCTGGTGTCAATCGAAACTTTGCTCTCCGAAATATGCCAGAGTGTGTCGTTGAAGAATATTTCCGAGGGATCGAATTGAACTCCGATGATCGGGTTTCTGCTTTGGAGGTTTCTCTGTAAACTGGCAACGGCGTTAATCCTGCCCTGATATAAGGGCTTGCTGTTTGAATCCCAGTCAAGGCTTATTCTGGCAGTGTCTTTCTTCAACTTTGAGGTAATCACTAAACTGTCGATTACCATTTTGTTGCTCAGAACAAGGGAACTGCTGGTAGATAATAAATTTACGGTTTCCTTGTCGCTCTTGGATTTTATGCTGAGGTTCTTCCATTCATTTCCCTTGAAAACAAACAGTGTGGTATTTACATTGAGTGAAACATCTTTTTCTTCCGGCTTGTAATGCCCCGAGATTTCGGAATTATTGCCCATATCGTAACCGGGCAGGAAAAATGCAATTAGGGGATGAATGTTTTTCAGCCTGATGGAAAAGTCAAAATTGTTTTTATCTGTTTTCGCCTCGACTCCTGTAGCCTTTTCTTCGAGGGAAGGCAAATAAAAGGCCGCGAGGTTTTTAAAGGATGAAGGCAGGCTGCTGAACTGGTACCTTCCTTTTATATCCACATCCATAACATCCGAGTTGATTCTGATGCTGTTGCTGCCGGGGGTGTTTATGGCTTGAAGACTGAGATTGTATATCTGGAGTTGGTCGTCCTTCTTGCGAAACAGTGAGTTTACAATTCGTATTTCCCCATTCAACTGATCGATGGTCTTTCCTGTGAAATTTGTTTCGAGAAGAAAGGAGGCAAAATAACCCGGGTCGGTGTTGCCAAGGTTAAGATAGTAAGGCCTTGCCCTGGATACGTCGGCTGTAAAGGCGAATTCAGGATTCTCATTGGAGAAGTTCACCTTTCCCAAAAACTCCATTTTTATATTGGGATCCGTAATATTGAACGACCCATCAAAAACCTTATCGGTTAAAGTACCTGTAAGGTCAATGTTTTTATAGTTGTAACGATTGAGTTCCAGACTATCGATTAATCCGTCCATTTTGGCATACAGGCCGGTCTTGGACGTGTAGCCGTTAATGTTTGCGTTCATGGTAATTCTCCCCACCAAAGAATCTTGTTTTATGAACTTGCCCAGAAAGAAATTCTTGGTTTTGAGTCTTCCTTGGAAATAAAGAGTGTTGGCGGTATCGGGTTTCAGAAGGATGTCGGAGGAAAACTCACCCAGGCTGGTCTTAAACGTGCCGTATGCGACGAAATCGTCCAGATAACCGGTAAACTTCCCCGAATATTTGATGGTTCCCAGTTCGGCAATGGATTGGGGTATTTTAAGTCTTTTGTTCTTGTCCCGACCGGGTATTTTCAGATTCCTCAGGTCCTCGGAATTTGTCTCGAAACTGGTGAAGTCATAATTCATAAATGCCGATTTAATATCGGGCAGGCCATACATCGTGAAATTGGCTTTTAAGCGTGTATGATCATTATATGAAAGAAGCAGGTCGGTTCCCTTAAGATTGCTGATCTGACCTTTCAGGTAGCCCGAAAAACTGAGTTCTTCGTCGTAGCCTTCAAGGTTTGTGGCAAAATAGGAAATATCGCTGAATGAGATGAGTGAAGGGTCAAAATGGAAATCAATACCCACCAAATTCACGAAGTCGGAAAAATCCTTGTAATCGAAAAAACTCAATTTGAGAAAGTCGGCCGATAAAGTCGAGTGGGGAGTTAAAAGACTTACATTGTCAAAGTCCATATGCCTGCCGGAAAAGCTCATGTTGGAACTAAACTCGTTTATTGTTAAGCCGCTTTTTTCTCTGAGGCTCAACTTTTTAATGGTATAGGACAATGTGTCGCCTGATAATTCAAAATCCTCCAGTTTGAAGTTCATGCCCCGCATATCCATGTCGGCGTAATTCACCCCTCTTGTTACGATGTTCCTGCCTTCCCGCGAATAATGAAAGCGGGAATTGACAAGTTCAACATTGTTAATCCCGATAGAAAACCTAGTGGAGTCCTTTTTGTCTTTTTTTATTAGTTGATCCGTTATAAACCGAAGGTTCAGAACCCCTGAAGTATCGATATTGAAATGGATATAAGCATCCTCTATGCTCAATCGAGAAAACTCCATTTCCTTGTTTCTTTTGCTGTATTTTTTCAGACTGAGCTTGATTTTTTCGGCGAATAGCAGGGTGTCACCGTTTTGATCTTCAACATATATGTTTTTCAAAACCAGACGATTCACAAAAGTCACGGCAACTTCATCGATGGATATTTTCGCGTCGAGATTTGCAGAGATTTTTTTGGTAACAACAGAAGTGAGGTAGGTCTGTATTTCGTTGTTTTGAAGGAACAAAATTCCCAACGAAGGTATCGAAATCAGTACCAGTAAAAAGATAAGAAATATTTTAATTAATTTTTTGATATTTTTGGGCTTTAATACTTATGTAAAAAAACGAAAAATAGTTCAGATTATTGACTAATATTGATAAAAATGAGTACGACCATTCTTGGGATTGAATCTTCATGTGACGACACTGCTGCTGCGGTAGTAAGGGATGGCGTTTTACTCTCCAGTGTAATTGCCAATCAGGATGTCCATATTCAATACGGGGGAGTTGTTCCGGAGCTTGCTTCCAGGGCACATCAGCAGAATATTGTTCCGGTGGTTGATGCTGCATTGAAGAAGGCTGGAGTGCAAGGCAACGATATTGATGCAGTTGCCTTTACCCGTGGTCCGGGTCTTTTGGGGTCATTGCTGGTTGGCACTTCTTTTGCCAAGGGATTCGCCCTGGTGCGAAACATACCGTTAATCGAGGTGCATCACTTGCAGGCCCATATATTGGTCCATTTTATTGAGCAGGAAGGATTGTCGCTCCCGAAACCCGAGTTTCCCTTTCTTTGTTTGCTTGTATCGGGCGGACACAGTCAGATCGTGTTGGTTCGAGACCATCTCGAAATGGAAATCATTGGTAAAACAATTGATGATGCAGCAGGGGAGGCGTTTGATAAAAGTGCGAAGCTGCTGGGATTGCCCTATCCGGGAGGGCCTTTTGTAGATAAACTGGCCAAACTGGGTGATGAGACCCGATTTGCCTTTAGCAAACCGCGTATACCCGGACTCGACTATAGTTTTAGCGGATTGAAAACTTCAATTCTCTACTTTTTAAGAGATCAGCAAAAGCTTAATCCGGGCTTTATCGAGGAGAACAAAAACGATCTCTGTGCTTCAATTCAAAAAACAATTATCGATATTCTCATGGATAAGTTAATAAAGGCTGCCAGTGATTACGGCATTTCAAGAATAGCATTGGCAGGAGGGGTGTCGGCAAATTCGGGCTTGCGCAACAGGATTGAATCCGAAGCCATTAAGAGAAACTGGGACACCTTCATTCCGGAGTTTCGTTTTACTACCGATAACGCAGCGATGATAGCGATTACCGGCTATTTTAAATACGGAAAAAAGATTTTTGCTCCCCAGAATATTTCACCCCTGGCGCGAATGGAATTCTAAAGTTCCGAATTCAGAGTCTCGATTCCTTCTTCAAGAGTTTGATAGAAAACTTTCTCGAGATCCTGATTGACTCCTTCGCAACCTTTTACTACCTGTTGTGCCCAATCGAGGTAAGTGAGTTTTCTTTCGGTGCTCCAATCCAAAGGATAGGAAAGAATATCCCTGATATTGCAGATTTTATCGGCAATTTTCAGTTTTTTAGCTCCGATACTGTGCCCGGGAGCGTTTTTAACCTGAAGTTCTTTGCGAATGGAATAGGGCAGTTCTTTATCATCGGTAACTTCAACTACCATTCCGCTAACCACGTTTCCAAATTCTTGGGTAATGTCGTCAACAGTGGCATCGGTATCTTCAATAATATCATGCAATAATGCAGCAATCAGCAAATCCTCATCATTTTCTCCGCAATCACTAAGCAACTTGGAAACCTTGAGGGGGTGATTGATGTAGGGAATCTGGTTGTATCCTTTTCTTCTTTGGTATTTGTGCTTCTCTGCGGCATAAACAGCTGCCGTAATCATCCTGTTATAATCCATCTCAATTCGTAATTTGCTGCGAAATTATAAAATTGGCGCGCTCTTCTCTAATAATTTTCAATAAATCGGTATTAATAATTTAATTTAGCATGCTTATTAATCTTAATTTGCCGAAATTTATATCAATATGCAGAATCAATTTTATGTCAATTATTCTTTATGGGTAGATTAATATTCATGTTTTCATTTGTGTTTTGTCTCTGCAAAACAGCTTTGCTTTCTGCCCAGGTTGATGAAGGATTTACTGGATTCAGCACTGATGAAAGGTTTAAGCAAATCTCATTGGCTGAAGGTCTGTCGCAGAGCACGGTTTTTTCAATTATTCAGGATAAGAAAGGATTTATATGGGTTGGAACGCGGGCAGGGGGATTAAATGTTTATAATGGGTACGAGTTTAAGGTTTATACTACGCGGTCGACGGATAGCTCCACAATTAGTGACAATGAAATTACCTGTATTCTTGAAGACCAAAATCAGGTAATTTGGGTGGGAACCCGAAACGGAGGTCTTAACAGGTTTGACCGGAACACAGAGTCGTTTACCCGTTATCCATTTGCTGAGGGAGTTGCGAAATCAACGCTTTCACGTTCAATAAATATTCTTTACGAAGATAAAAGCGGGACGATCTGGGTTGGAACACGACGGGAATTTCTACGGTATGACAGGGAAAATGACGAGTTCATTCCAGTAAAGGCAACCGCGCAAGGGACAATTGAAAACGTCAGTGGAATTATGGAGGATAATGCGGGCAGGCTGATTCTCGGGACGAAAGAAAGGCTGGTATTGCTTAATCCTACTGACTCCCACGCGATAAGCTATGATTTCGACCCTGCAGTTGCCCGCCTGGTTAGCAATGATAAAAAGGTGCCTGTTTGCTTTAATATGGATGGCAATGTTTTGGTGGGTAGCCCTGAAGGATTGATTCTTCTTGAATTCGGGAAAGATGGGTTTATCAGGCTTCCTATACCTGAAAATTCCCCGATTGCATTATATAATGATATCCGTACCATTTTAAACGAGGATGACAAAGCTTATTGGTATGGAACCTATGATGGTTTGATAAAATATGATATTGAGCAAAATAAGTACCAGGTTTATACCCATGACGAGAATAATCTTCTCAGCCTGTCTCATAATTCGGTCTACTCTTTTTTCAGGGATGTCAATGGGAATTTCTGGATCGGAACCTGGAATGGAGGAATTTCTTTTTTAGCTAAAAACCAGTTGAGGTTTGAGCATTATAGGCATCAGATAAATAACCCTTTTAGTTTGAGCAATAATGTGGTTTCTGCTTTTGCCGAGGATAAACAGGGCGTTTGGGTAGGTACTGAGGCTGGTGGCTTAAATTATCTGGATACCGGGACCTGGAGAATGCATGCTTTCGAAAAGTGGGATTTTGGTTCGGATTCCCTTGCAAGCATTAATGTGAAAGCTGTTTTTGTGGATTCCAATAGAGGATTGTGGGTTGGTACATTTGGGGTTGGTCTGAAAAAGTATGATAAAAGTTCGGGGAAGTTTGCCACTTTTCTCCCGGGAAAAAAAGTTTTTGCTATTGTGCAGGATACTACCGGAAAACTTTGGATCGGATGCCAGGACGGGTTGTATAACATTACCGAAAGAGGGGTTCTGCTCAAAAGGTACAGATCCGATCCGGAGGATACGAATAGCATCAGCAACAACCATATAATGTCAGTTCTTCTGGATTCAAAGAAACGCTTATGGTTTGGAACCAAGGGTGAAGGAGTGAACCTTTATCACCCGTCCAATGACAATTTTGTTAGGATACCTGTGGATTCTGTAACCCGGATTAACAGTAACGATTATGTTAATTCATTGTGTGAGGATTCGCGCGGAAGGATTTGGGCAGGAACCAATAATGGTCTTTATCTCTATAACGAGAAGTATAGTGCAATGGCACTTGTTCAGGATGAAGGCCTGCCGGTTGATGTTGTAAACAGTGTTATTGACGACAGGCTCGGACATTTGTGGATATCCACCAATCAGGGGCTAACTCGGTGGTCGCCGGAAACAGGAAACATCCGTTATTATAACGTTAGGGATGGATTACAGAGTAATGAGTTTAACCGCGGCTCCTGTTTCAGACACAGCAATGGCAAACTGTTTTTTGGAGGCATCAATGGCTTTAATGTTTTCTCTCCGGCTGATATTGTGGATAATCTGGTTATTCCCCCCGTAATAATAAGCGATTTCCGGTTATTTAACAAAATTGTTAAGCCACATTCACAGGGGTCACCCTTATCTGAAACAATCGATGAATCTGAATCAATTACGCTAAAGTACAACCAGTCTTTTTTCGGTTTTGATTTCGTTGCCCTCAATTACATAATGCCTGAAAAAAACCAGTACGAATATATGCTCGAGGGTTATGATGCAGGTTGGAATTATGCAGGAACCTCCAGAAGGGCATCTTACATGAATTTAAAGGCAGGCGACTATATTTTCAAGGTCAGGGCTTCAAACAACGATCTCATCTGGAATAAGGAAGGGACGTCAATTAAGGTCAGGGTTCTCCCTCCCTATTGGAAAACAGTTTGGGCTTACCTCGTATACTTGTCGTTGATTTTAAGTTTTTTATTTGCCTTGCGGAAGCTGATTATTATCAGAATCGAGCAAAATAGTCTTTTGGAACACGAGCGTCGCGAGAAGGCTCGTATGGAAGAGATAAATCAGATGAAACTCAGATTTTTTACTGATATATCTCACGAATTCAGAACCCCGCTCACCCTCATTTCCGGACCCCTTGAGAAGCTTAATAATCAGGAGCTTAGTGTTCAGGAGACAAAGTACCTGTACAACATTATGAGCCGCAACGTCAGCCGGTTGCTCCGTTTGGTAAACCAACTCATGGATTTCAGAAAAGCAGAAAACGAGAAGTTGAAACTTCAGGTCAGAACCGGCGATCTGGCTGTGTTTATTGGGAAGATTATTGACGGGTTCCGCGAATCGGCTCAAAGTAAAAATATTGTGCTTTCTTATGAGATTAAAGGAGTTGTGCCTGATATGCAGTGGTTTGACAGGGGAGCTATCGATAAAATCGTTTTTAACCTGTTGGCGAATGCTTTTAAGTTTACTCCAACCGGGGGGCAGATTGATGTTGTTTTAAATTGGGACTATAATCATGCGGGGATTAGTGTTACTGATACCGGGGTGGGGATTTCCAAGGATGATATCGGGAAGATTTTTGACCGTTTTTTCATGGTTGAAGATAATTCTTTTACAACTAATTCAGGAACAGGAATTGGCTTGGCCCTGACCAAAAAACTTTCGGACCTTCATCATGGAAAAATATCGGTAACCAGTAATCCAGGCAAAGGAAGTTGCTTTTCATTCAGTTTCGCTGTTTCACGTCAGGCTTATGCAGACAATGAAATTCTGGCGGATGAAAGGTTGAATGACATTGCCCAGCATGTTCCCCGTGAATCATTTAATGAGTTTGGTTCTGCTCAGTTTCAGGAAATTGGGAAAGACGAAAAACAGATTATGCTAATAGTGGAGGACAATGATGATCTGAGAAATTTCCTGAAAGTTAGTTTCAAATCCTATACAGTCTTAGAAGCCGCCAATGGCAAAGATGGTCTGAATCTTGCTTTGGTCAAATTGCCTGATATCATCATTTCCGATGTTATGATGCCTGAAATGAGTGGGTATGAATTTTGTTCGCATGTAAAATCCGATTTTATAACTTGTCACATCCCCATGATCCTGCTGACCGCGAAAACTTCCCTTGAACATAAAATAAAAGGACTGGAAACCGGCGCGGATGCCTATGTGGAGAAGCCCTTTGATTTCAATTTCCTGGATGTGCAGGTTAAAAATCTACTCTTGCAAAGATCCAGGCTGAAAAATAAATATTCTTCTTTTGTTGCCTTAAGCGAGATTACTGATGTGGATGCTGAAGATCCCAACCAGCGATTTCTCCAAAAAGTGTTTGAAATCATTCGCGAGAATGTTTCAGACCCGGAATTGTCGGTCGACTCCCTCGGGAAAATGATGGGGTTAAGCCGTGCCCAGCTTTTCAGAAAGTTCAGGGCTATCATTGATAAGTCACCAAGTGATTACATCCGGGAGGTAAGGTTAAAATTGGCATATGGTCTGCTTTCCAATAAGAATTTCAATATTAATGAAGTAGCCTTCAAGTCGGGCTTTTCAAGTACATCCTATTTCATAACCTGCTTTAGGAAATATTATGGAAAAACCCCTGGTGAAATATTGGAATCGAAATAGCTTTTTATGAGTTCCCTTCCCAAATAACTTTTAATATTCGTTTTTGCGTTTTTGTGCTAATGCATTGATAATTAAGATTTTTATTGTTTAACCCTTTCTGTGGTGCAACACAATTGAAATCCCTGTGCAACGAATTCAAAACAGAATGTCTCATAAACAAAACATTTTGATACGGGATTGATATGGGTTTTAGTGTGTATATGATACTTTTATTAATCTAAAAAAAACTAAAACTTGTGAAAACATTTCTGAACCGATACTTCTCTGCAAGCCCCAGGCGATATCTTATTGAAATAACAGTTATTATAGTGCTAAGTATTCTGCTTTTAATGCTTATTTATTTAATAATAGAATAGCGTTACTTTTTTATTCTGAGACCTCAACTCAACCAATTACTACTAACTATGAAACATTTTTTACCAATTGAAAATTTTAACAAGCTTGCGTTTACTTTTATTTTACTATTGGCCTCCACGATATGTCTGTTTGGCGCTGCATCAGGCGGAATAACAGGCACTGTTGTTGAAGCTTCTACAAACGTGCCTTTACCTGGTGCCAATGTGAGTTTAAAGGGAACCAGCATCGGAACCATGTCAAACCTTGAAGGGAAGTTCAGAATACAAAATGTTCCTGAAGGTAAGTACACGCTTCAGATATCCTTTATTGGGTATGTTACTCAACTTATTGAGGTAGAGATTTTGGGAAGAAAAGAAATAACACAGAATGTCAATCTTGCTAGCGACGCT
>JAIFNN010000029.1 GCA_020047715.1 Bacteroidota bacterium
TCTTAAAATAGTGCCTTGTTAGGACCTTTAAGAACTCCCTTTCCAAAATCATTCCTGAGATAAATTCATGCTCGGAGAAAAGCTCCGGTTGTACTCTCAATTTGCTTTCATCCAAATCGATCTGGTAGAGCAGAGCGGAAAGTTTTTCGGGCTCACGCTGCATCAACTCGGCAATGATAGGGGTCAACTGCAAATAGAGGGTCTCGTAGGCGTAGCCGATATCCCCCGGAAACGAAACCTCCATGCCGAAACTCGCAAAATCTTTGATGACCTGGAGGGCAGTGTCTCTGATTATAAGTTCATTGTATTTGAACTTTTCAATTTCTGAGGCGGGTAGGAGATTGAATTTCATGTGCTATGGTTTACAAATGTCGAAATCGCCATCGGGCCTTCACTTCAGAGTTGAAATTAGTTAATAACCTCGAATGAATACACAATTGCTTCCATTTGACGCATAAGGTTTCTTTTTTTGTTGTTGGGATTGTATACATATGCTTCCACTGTAACAATCTCATTGGTAGCAGAATCCAGGGTGCTATGGCTAAGAAACGGACCACCCATGTAGCCTTTGTTCAGCTCCCAAAGCCCCCTGATTTCAACAAAGTCGCGTCCGTTGATTTTCAAATCGTAAGTCATGGGAGGGAAAATCTCGGTGGTGGTCATATACGAACCAACCCGTGTGCCTTCTGTGTATTTTTGCAGAAATTCGTTTCGCTTTTCTATAAGTCTCCTGGTGGTGAAATCGTTTTTGTCGAAATAAGGGTAGCGATAAATAAATACCACCTGGCTGGTTTGGCTCGATTCGATGGAAAGAGAGGCGAAGTCATCGGTGTTTATGTCGATATTGTATCCCCTGGGAACCGCCATATCAATACGGAATTTCGACAAAACACTTTTGATATTGAGGTCTTTGCCCGAACGGTACACCTCGGCAAGCCTCTTGCGGTCGTAATGCTGCAAGTTGTTGATCAGGCGATCTTTGTTATTGGCTATCAGGGTGTCAAGCGACTCTGTATCCGGGGCCAGCAGGCGAATAACAAGTTGCGGCCGGGCCCAGATGTTTTCGTTGAACTTGATTATTGCGGAATCATGTACAGAAGAGACATCCACAATGACGATCGATCGGTGCATCTTGAACAAATCGTCAAAGGCACCCGAAGGTATGTGGATGACATCGAAAAGGGGCTCAGGCTGCGGAAGCGCGGGGAATTCCTGTTCCAGAGCTTCGCGCAGGGTGTTTCCCCCTTGGCTTTTCCACAGATTATGATCCATAACAACCAAAACCTCACCGGCTGTTCCGGTGACATTTGGAAGGCCCGAGCTGTTTTTTGAGCCCTTGGTACCCGGGTTCTTCATGCAAGATAATAATACCAGTGGAAGAAGAAAGATTATAAAGATCCTTTTAAATGATGCCATCGCCATGAAATTCAGAGTTAATATTTTAAAAATCAGCTGTTAAAAGAAAATGATTCAGGTTTCACCTAAACTTTATGATTAATATTTACAGCAATGGAATTCGTAGCAAATTTTGTGCCTGAGATGTTCCAAACAAGTTTAAATGTGATTTTTATAATTATTCAACACGTACATTACTGCGATGTAAGCGGGGAGGTATCGCTGTGTGGCAAGAGGGAGGAAGCCGGCAATCTCATTGAATGAAGTTTTGCCTCCGGCTTTTATTATGGCGTTTTTAACGGTTGTTGGGCCGGCATGATAGGCCAGAAGGCTTAGTTGCCAGTTTCCAAATATGGTGTTCAGATAATTCAGATAGTCACAAGCTGCCTGGGTGCTTTTATCCGGGTCGGAGCGCTCATCGGAGGTTTCGTCTACAACCAGGCCAAAAGCCCTGCCGGTTTCTGCCTTGAACTGCCAGAGGCCAAAAGCTCCCGAGGGAGACAGGGCCAGAGGGTTCAGTCCGGATTCGATAACAGGGATATATTTTAACTCTTCCGGGAGATTTGAGTTTTTCAAACGGTCTTCAAATAGTGGGAAGTATTTAACCGAGAGCCTGCTGAGTTCTGGAATCTGCTTTTTGCGGCCCATCAAATAGATTTCGATATACTCCCTCACGAGGGGATTGTAAAACACCGGAATAACGGCATTTTCGGCCATGTGGGCAATCTGGCACTCAAAGTAAAGGTCGGGAATGTTTTTAATGTCTGTAAGATCAACATCAGGAAGATCGGTTACGGGTACCTCAGGGGATCGGCTGGATGAATAATCAAATGCAGGGAAAGCTGCAAATTTTAAGGGGACAAAAAGTAGAATGGAGAAAATAACAGACTTCAATTTCATTACTGTGGTTTATGATAGCGAAATTAACAGTAAAGAAGATTAAATAAACAGTGCGGCTTAGAAAGTAATTAACAAAAAGAGCGCCTGTTGGGGCGCTCTCATGTTAGAAAAGTATATTTCTTACTTGTTCTCTTTATCAGAGTGAGCAGGATCAGGCATATCGCCTTCTCTGCTTGCTTTTTTGAATTCTTTCATTCCTTGTCCGATTCCTTTCATCAACTCAGGAATTTTGCGGCCTCCAAAAAGAAGGATCACGATAATCAGAATGATAATTATTTCAGGTGCTCCAATTGCTCCAAGAATTACAAGAGATGCCATATTTTATTGATTTAGTTGTCGCAAAGTTAATAAAAAAACCAAATGCTTATAACAATAGCGTTATTTTTTAAGCAGCTGAATAATATCGTTCCCATTTGCATAAAACAACAGAGCAAAAAGGATCACCATTCCAGCAATCTGGGCATATTCGAGAAACTTGTCCCCGGGTTTGCGGCCGGTGATCATTTCATAAAGCAGGAAGGTAACATGACCTCCATCGAGTGCCGGAATGGGTAAAATATTCATTACCGCCAGGATTATCGAAAGAAAAGCAGTCATACTCCAGAACGATTGCCAATCCCATACCGGGGCAAAGATACTTCCGATTTTAAGGAATCCTCCGATAGATTCGTAGGCTTTGGTTTCTGGTTTGAATAGCAGTTTAAGCTGTTTCAGATAGGAACTTACGGTGCGAAACCCTTTGTTTATACCCGCAGGGATTGATTGCAGAAAGGTGTAGCTAAGGATTTTCTCTTCGTAGAAATGCCCGTAGTCGGAGTCGAAATATACACCGAACTTAGCGTCTTCGCCAATCAGTACATCCATATTCAGGGTATCGGAAGCGTTCCTTATAACCGTAATTACCGCGTTTTGGTTCTTCGATCCGGGAATGGCTTCAACAAACTGGTCGAAATATTCGCAGCTTACCCCATTGAAGGCGATTACTTTGTCTTTGACTTCAAATCCGGCATTTTTTGCAGGAGAATCTTTTGCGAAGTCTTGTATAATCAGAGGCAGCCTTGGTCGTATCGGGGCCTCGGTTTTCAGCAGGAGAGCGATCGTTTTTTCAGGGATCTCAATTTCCATCTGAGTCCCTTCACGCTCAATCTGGATGGTTTGAGCGTCGTTTACTACAATATCATGCACGATAAGCATGAAGTTCTCGGTTTCTTTACCGTCGATGGATAATATTTTATCACCATTGCGGAGTCCCATTTCCATAGCTACGGAGTCGACCATGATTCCGGAGGTAATGTTTTTTGTTGGAAAATAGCTTTCGCCCCAGGTATACAGCACAAGCGAATAAATAACCAAGGCCAGAAGGAAATTAACCAAAACTCCCCCGAGCATAATAAGAAGCCTCTGCCAGCTCGGTTTGGAGCGGAACTCCCAAGGCTGGGGAGGAAGTTTCATGGCTTCCTTGTCCATCGACTCATCGATCATTCCGGATATTTTCACATATCCCCCTAAAGGCAGCCAGCCGATTCCGTACTCGGTTTCCCCGAATTTCTTCTTGAATATGGAAAACCATGGGTCAAAGAAAAGGTAGAACTTCTCTACGCGTGTTTTGAACAACTTGGCCAGGAAAAAGTGCCCGGATTCGTGAAGTATGATAAGTATCGAGAGACTTAAAAAAAACTGTGAAGCTTTAATAAAGATTTCCATTCATTTAATCAATTAGTTGATTTGCCAAAATACGTGCTTCCTTGTCGGAATGCTTCAGATCATCCAAATCCGGTTTTGGTATAAAACCTGATTTTCCAAGAACTTGTTCAATAACATCCGACATTTCAGTAAAACCTATTCTGTTGCAAAGGAAGGCGTTTACACTGATTTCGTTGGCTGCGTTCATAATACAGGGCCAATTTCCACCTTTGTTAAGTGCTTCATAAGCGATTGCAAGGTTACGAAATTTTTTCGTATCAGGAGGCTCAAATGTTAAAATAGGATGTTCCAGGAAGTTTAAACGGGGGAACTGCGATTTTATTCTGTAGGGAAATCCAAAAGCGTACTGAATGGGGAGCCGCATATCGGGAAGACCCAGCTGCGCTTTTACCGACCCGTCTTCGAACTGCACCATGGAATGGACAATCGACTGCGGGTGGATCAGCACCTCGATTTTATCCTGGGGGACATCGAAGAGCCAACGCGCCTCGATAACTTCCAGGCCCTTGTTCATCATCGAGGCCGAATCGATCGTAATCTTGTCGCCCATGCACCAGTTGGGATGGTTCAGTGCCTGTTCCCTGCTTGCCGATTTCACAAATTCGGCCGATTTGTCCCTGAATGGCCCGCCTGAAGCTGTAAGTATAAGTTTTTCAACTGCATTGAAGTCTTCCCCGGCAAGACACTGGAAAATTGCAGAGTGCTCGGAATCGACGGGTATGATGCTCACTTTGTTCTCGATAGCCAGATTCCGGATCATCTCCCCGGCTACCACCATGGTTTCCTTGTTGGCGAGCGCAATGTTTTTACCAGCTTTGATGGCGGCTAGAGTAGGAGCTAAGCCGGAATATCCTACCATAGCTGTAAGAACCATATCGATAGTTTCCATCGACACTACCTGGCTGATAGCATCCATTCCGGAATAGACCTTTATGGGGAAGTTGGAGAGGTTGTCCTTTACGAAAGCGTATTTATCTTCGTTGCCAATGACAACCGCGTTGGGAACGTGTTTGATGGCCTGTTTTACCAAGAGCTCGGCATTGTTGTATGCGGTAAGCACCTCGATTTCGAAAGAATCGGGATTCGCATCAACGACCTCCAACGACTGGCAGCCGATGGAGCCTGTAGAACCAAGTATGGCAATGCGTTTTTTCATTCGAAACTAGTTTATTTAATTAATTGGCCTCATGGAACAACCATGTTGCTGCTTTTTATATGATTGCGTTTATGTGCGCAATACATGGGTGTTTCATAAAAATGACTGCAGTATTTAAATCAATCATTTATCGCAAATATCACCAAGGAGAACCGCCAAGTGGGCCCGGAAAGGGGGTTTTGGCAAATAAGGTCGTCTTGATCAAGCTTCGCGGCAAAAATAATTACCAATCTATTGAATTAAAAAATAATATATGTCTCAGGATTTAAGGCAATCCCATTTTGCCAAAGTTCGAAATGCAGGTGGGGACCCGTTGTGAGTTCTCCCGAATTCCCGACAATAGCAATGGCATCCCCGGCTTTAACGCGCATCCCCACTTTTTTGAGAAGCTCGGCATTATGTTTATAAACGGAAATCAGGTTATTGATGTGCTGAATTTGGATAACATAACCTGTTTCGAGTGTCCAACTGGCCATAATAACGGTTCCGTCGAGAGTAGCCTTAACCACCTCGTTGGGAGAGGCTACAATGTCGGTGCCGAAGTGAGAATTGAGCGAATTGAAGGAGTTCGTGATCACTCCCCGAACAGGAGTAAAAAAATGCATTTTTTCGAGTTTGTTGGTTATTTGGGGGTTATCGCTTACAGGCAGTTGAAGCTTTTCGTTCAGGTACACTTCCTGTCGCAGAATACTATCGGAAGAAGATCTGGCAAACGAAAGATTCTGGTACTCGGCAAGACTGTCGTCTTCGGAATTGAGATAATCCTGGGGCGACTGTCCGGAAATAATCTGGTTCAGGTTCATAAAGAACTGGTCGCGGTAGCGCAGCTCCTCTTTGAGCGAATCGAGGAGAATGGCACTTTGGACGATGTTATTGCGCATTTCGGTATCGGGGTAACCGGGAATAAACTCTCTGATAGGAGTATATGCGATGGTTACGTAAACCAGTGCGATAGAAAGGATGATAAGGGTTCCTCCCAGGGAAAAAGTGCTGAGTCGGGAAAGGCGTAAAAAGCCCACCTCTTCAAAAGTACTGTCGTTAAGCATTACGATCCGGTACTTGTGGGTCAGCTTATTAATGAGTTTCCTTTTTTTCTTTTTTTCTTCGGCCATTTTCGTTAGTTCGTTAGTCAACAACTTTCACTTCGCGCGATTCGCTCTGCCATAACCCATGTTTGGTGCAGACTGCCATTGCAGAGAGGTTCATGCTTACTTTGGGAACGATGTAAAAGTCGATTTCCACATGCTCGGGATTATTGCTCATCATTCCGGGGGAGAATTGGGCCTGGGCAATAAGTGTCTCACGGTTCCAGAGCTGTATGTTGCTGATGTAATGATCGGCGTCGTCGGGATGTGTGTAATCGTTGCCCATTAGTACTTTGACCTTGAATTTTTTTCCTCTTTCGGCAGTGTTGTCGCAAACAATGTGAGGCGAATGCCTGTCGAAATAGTCTTTATGCGTTTCTTTTTCGAGGGCATCGATTTCTACTGGGTTAATAACGCGGGGCATAATGGTAAATTTTATTTCTCGTCAAAAATAGTCGATTTTATTTGAGAATACTAAACAAAAGCGTACATTTGCATCCGCGATCAGGGAATTTGCTGGTTGCTTTGAAGTGAAATAAGTTAGTTTTAAGATATATTGCGGGGTGGAGCAGTTGGTAGCTCGTTGGGCTCATAACCCAAAGGTCACTGGTTCGAGTCCAGTCCCCGCTACTACGAAGGGTACCATTTTATGGTACCCTTTTTTTATTACTTCTGGTTGCCAAAAAAAACAAAACTTACGCTGATATTTTATTTTACGATACATTAAGAAATACTAAAAGTATTTTCTATGTATAAAGTATATGTTTTATATTCACATGGCCATAACAAGCTTTATATTGGTTATTCAGCAAGCCTGAGGATACGCCTCAGGCGTACACTGGTTCTCCCGATAGCAATCGGGACAGTCCCC
>JAIFNN010000213.1 GCA_020047715.1 Bacteroidota bacterium
TACCGGTACAGGTGGTGATAGGATTTTCTGGGAAGTTTTTACTCCTAAAGAATAGCTAGTCCCCAATAATTATTGGATAATAAATTTTAATTCTTCTTAATAATTAAAACAGTATTATAATGAGAAAATATATAAAATTTAAAATAATTGGCCTTGCATTGGTGATGGCAGCTTTCGCGGCATGCGATACTGCTGATCAGGACGTAAGCCCTATTGTTAGCCCGGATGGTTATCCTGTGGCTACATTTACTACCGACTTTACTGGCGGCAGTGTTAACGAAGGTGATACTATTAAATATACTATCAAATTCGATAAAATGATTGACCGTTCAGTTACTTTCTCTTTGCGGCAGCTTGATGGTGATGCTGATGATGATGATTTTTCTGTAGCTTCTGCTGTTATGCAGCCTTACACCAAGGAAGTGGAGATGCTTCTGATCATAAACAGCGATGACGCTCTTGAAGGTCCTGAATCTCTCAAATATGAAATCAAAGCGTATAGCCTTGCTGACAAATATTTGGTGAATCCTTCAGTAGTATATCCTACTGTTGACCTGACAATTACAAATGTTAATGATCCTACATTGCTTACTATTGTATTCAGCTTCGACACAGAAGACGATATTGATATCGTTACCTGGAGTGAAGTTGACGGAGCTTGGGGTGATGGTGGTGCCACCGGCGCTAATCCTGAAGTTGATAAAGCAATTTGGCTTGCTGATCCCGTTGGTACTTACTATGTTAATATCATGCATTGGGGTGCTGATCCATTTGATTACACCTTTACATTAGGTCATCCTGATGGTTCACTGCAAACAATTACAGGTACCTTCGATTCTGCTAACCTTGGAAATTACACTGTTGATGATTGGACTGCTTGGGGAGATTCTTATCCTTGCTACCGGGTTTTGAAAGTTGTTAATAACGGAACTAGTTTTGTTGTAACAGCCCTATAATTATCCTTTTAAATTAAAAAAAGCTGCTCTTATTGAGCAGCTTTTTTTTTGACCGAAAACTCGTTCAATTTCAAATCATTTTAAAGTTGTTTCGATTTTATTTCGTAATTTAAGCGTTCTTCCAACAAATAACCCTTTTTGTCGTTATTGGCTTGTCGACCCCGTTGCACATTAGCTTCGATTGCTTTCAGTACGGAAGGATAGACTTGAAAAGTAGATAAACAATGAAATTTTTTTAATCAAAAAAATGAATCGTAAAACATTAGCCAAATATCTCATTCTTTGCTTGATAGGTATTGTAGGATTCCTCTATGGCCTCTCTTGGCTGGGCGTAATTGAACTAAATAAAAAAGATGCACAGTATTTTGCCCCTGATAAGCCCGAAGGTTTTGTGCAGTATTTCAAAGAGATTACCACTCCAATCGGTTTATCGGCTAGCGGTTACCCTGCAAACTACGCTTATAATGAATTGCTAAAGGCTAAGAATTTCTCGAAAAGTAAAAAGCAAGCCAGCACTAACCTTCTATGGGTACAACGTGGGCCTGTGAATGTTGGGGGAAGAACTCGCTGTATTCTTTTGGATCCCGACGATCCCTCCAAAAACACTTGGTTTGCCGGAACAGCTGGCGGTGGGATATGGAAAACTACCGATGCTGGCCTGTCATGGATAGATATTTCCCCCGATTTGCCAAATTTATCAACAACTACACTTTGCATGGCCCCTTCCGATCATTCTGTTATTTTCGCTGGAACTGGCGAAGGTTATGGGGGCGAAGGCATGATAACCGGTAACGGTATTTTCGTTTCCCGGGATAAAGGCGGAAGCTGGCAGTTGCTGGAATCAACCGATCAGAACAATGATTTTCGTTTTGTCAATAAAATTTGGATTGACCCCTTGGATAAGAACATAGTTATTGCCGTAACAAATACTGCTGTATTGAAGTCAGTTGATGGGGGTGTCAGCTGGAAAAGGAAATTCAGTAACGGTTACCGGGTTCAGGATATCATTCAAAACCCCAGGAATCCTAAAGTTTTGTATGCTGCCGTTAATACTTTTGGGGTCATAAAATCTTCCAATCAGGGCGAGACCTGGGTCCATTCAAATGCTGGAATTGGCTTGGGCTATCGATATGCTCTGGCCATTAGCCCTGTCGACACTTCTTATGTATATGCATGCATTGAAAATTCCACTGAAAGCATGGACGTGTATTTGTCAGTGGATGCCGGAGGCAATTGGCTAAAGCAAAGAGATTTAAGTGGTTCGTTTTTTAATTTTCACCAGGCTCAAGGCTGGTTTAACAGTGTAATTGAGCCTCATCCCTTTAAACGAAATGAAGTTTATGTGGCTGGAGTATATATGGGTCTGCTCAGCTTTACAGGAAACACTTCTCCCAGTTCGCCCATGGTGCTTAGTGCGCTGACTTCCGGAACAGAAGGGTTTATGGATTTTATTAATTTTGGCGGGGAATTCCTGGAGGGAGGGTTGTCTACAGGGCTCGCTGAGGGAGCTTCCGTTACCGTCAATGACTTTGTAAGCATTGAACTCCGCTTCGGACCGGGGAAGCATCAGAAAGCCCACCGATTTACAGTACCTGTTGGCAGTGGGCCGGGTGTTGCCAAGACGGATTATTCGTATCAGGATTACGTTGATGTTCCCTTTGAAGCCTGGGACACGAAGAACAATATTCAATTATCGGTTTCTTTTCGAGATCAGGAGCGCGATGGATTTTTTAACCTCATCGAACGGGAAGCTGACAATGATATCGACGGCAGGGAGTATATTTTTATTCATGCCATTCCGTATCTTCCTTTCTCGCCCTCTTCGGCGATCACGAAAAACGGCGGGCATTATGAAAAGATGATGTATTTTTTCTGGCCCACACTAGCTGAAAAACAAAATTGGAACCCGAATGATTTGGCAGAATCCAAAATTAAAATAGAATTTGGGTCGGCCTTGTTACGGGAAATGGTAACAACGATTATTCAAAATGGTTCCAAAAATACAAATCTCCATGTGGATCATCACGATTTGGTTGTGATTCCGGGCGCGAGTGAATTGGATCCTATTCGATTGATTAGTGCAAATGATGGCGGGGTTGCTCATTCCCAGAATGGTGGCAATACCTGGGTTCAGCTCACCAATGGCTTTATTACCACTCAGTTTTATGGCGCTTCGAAGAAACCCGGGGAACACGAGTATGTTGGAGGATTGCAGGATAACGGCACATGGCAATCGCCCGCGAGTATTGAAGCTACCGATAAGTCCTTATATAATTTCAGGCTTTCGGGGGATGGTTTTCAAACACTTTGGAACAATAGCGATCCGAAAAAGATTCTGGCCAGTATTTACAACAATCGTATTTATTCGTCGATTAACTCGGGTTTAAGCTGGCAATCAGCCAATATCGGCATAAACGATGACGGGCCTTTTATTACCAAGCTTTCAAACTCTCGAAAAAACCCGAATCTTGTTTTTGCGGTGGGTGCGAAAGGGATATACCGTCATGCGACTTTTGGCATCGGCAAAGCCTCATGGAAACTTTCGCCAATTGATGAGGGTTGGACACTTAACAGAAGTGCTTACAGCAGTTCGAACGTAAAGGTTTCGCAAATGGACTCATCCATTGTTTGGGCCGGTACCGGAATGTTTAATTCTCCGCTTTTAAATATTTTCCTTTCCAGAGATTTTGGGGTAACTTATTATCCGGTAAACAATTATGAACAAGTCGATATGGGTCTCCTCAGCGGAATGGCTACCCATCCCTTTAACAGGGCCGAGGCATTTTTGTTATTCTCTTACCGTGGGAGTCCCAAAATATTGAGAACAATGGATTTTGGGCAAACCTGGAACGATATTTCCGGATTCGGAACCGATTCGCTCAGCTCCAACGGCTTTCCGGATGTTATTGTTCATGACTTGCTGGTAATGCCAACAGACACCAATATCATCTGGGCGGGTACTGAAATAGGGATTTTCGAAACCACAGACAACGGTATATCCTGGCATTTCCTTGAAGGTAATTTTCCCGCGGTTTCGGTATTTCAGCTTTTCGAGCAGGATGGTCAGGTGGTCGCGGCTACCCATGGCAGGGGAATATGGACCGCCAGTTTATGGCCGGTGGGAATCAAAAATACTGAAATTGCTGAAAAAACTCTTCTTAAGGTTTACCCTAACCCGGTAAGCGATTTTCTCTCTTTCAAAACAGAAGCGATGCAAAGCACAATGGCTGAGGTAAGGGTTATTTCTGTTAGCGGGGGAGTATTGTTGTCACTTAAGCTGCCAGTTGATGGGGGTTCTTCAGCAATACAAAGGATCGACGTTTCTGATCTTGTTCCAGGAAACTATTTGCTTAACGTGAAAATCGAAGGGGCTTCTCAAACAGCAAAATTCAGTAAGCAGTAATTAAGGCATATGTAGGCCATAAATAGCTTTCCTATCAGGTTTTGTCCTGCTGTAAGTGGCATGGCTTGCCCCAAATGCATATCTCATACCATTCAATAAGGGTTCACGGAATTTTTATATCTTTGCAGGGTTAAAAATTCAGAGATTTATTATGGACAAGACAACATTAACCCACCTTAGGGAGCTTGAGTCGGAGTCAATTTATGTGATACGTGAGGTGGCTGCCCAATTCGAACGTCCTGCTTTGCTTTTTTCAGGTGGTAAAGATTCTATAGTGATGTATTACCTGGCCCGCAAGGCTTTCTGGCCTATGCCGGTTCCTTTCCCCTGTCTGCACATCGATACCGGCCATAACTTCCCCGAAACACTTACCTTCCGTGATGAACTTATGGAAAAGACTAACGGTAAAGTTATTGTCAGACTTGTACAAGACAGCATAAACAATGGTCGTGCGGTAGAGGAAAGAGGTTATAATGCAAGCCGGAACGTGCTACAGACCGTTACGCTTCTCGATGCCATTGAAGAGCATAAATTCGATTGCGCTCTTGGTGGTGGTCGCCGCGATGAGGAAAAAGCCCGGGCTAAGGAACGTTTTTTCTCGCATCGGGATGAGTTTGGCCAATGGGATCCCAAAAATCAACGACCGGAACTATGGAATATCTTCAACGGCAAAAAGAACATGGGCGAGCATTTCAGGGTTTTCCCCATAAGCAACTGGACCGAAATGGACGTGTGGCAATATATTTTTCTGGAGGATATCGAAATCCCGGATTTGTATTTCACCCATAAACGTCAAGTTTTTTTCCGCGATGGCGTGTGGCTTGCCAAAGCACCTTTCCTTGAAATGAAAGACTCCGAGAAAGCTGAACTCCTGGATGTACGCTGTCGCACCATTGGCGATATTACCTGCACGGGTTTAACCCTCTCAACGGCCAACTCCCTTGAAGATATTATCAACGAAGTTGCAGCGACCCGTGTGACCGAAAGGGGAGGTCGTTATGATGATAAACGTTCCGAGGCGGCAATGGAAGATAGGAAAAAGGAAGGGTATTTTTAATTTGAAAAATTAGCTGTTTCTCCCTGCGCCTCAGGCTATTACACTGAGTTAAAGTAAAAATTGATATCTTTGTAAAAAAGATTATTATGATACTGGAAAGAACAAAAGATGAGATTTTGGTTCGGTTACCTGCTAATATCGATTTGACTGAACTTCAAAACATGATTGATTATTTGAATTTTAAAGAGTTGACTGCTAAATCAAAAGCTAATCAATCAGATGCTGATAAACTTTCAAAGGAAGTTAACAAATCTATGTGGCAAAAAGTTAAAGATAGTCGTGGCTTGAAATGAAAATAGTTGTCGACTCAAATATCGTATTCAGTGCAATTTTAAATAGCAAAAGTCAAATTGGGCATATCCTTATTAATGGATCAAAATATTTTGACTTTTTTTCCCCCGGACTTTTAAAGAACGAGATAATTAAGCATAAATCAAAAATTCTTGAACTTACTGGTTATTCGCAAAGAGAATTCACTGATATTTACCAATCGATTTTAAACAGAATAGTTTTTGTAGATGAAATTTTACTTTCAGATAGCGAAATTGAAAAGCAATTGATTTAGTTTCTGGAATTGATCCTGATGATGCTGTTTTTATTGCTTTAAATAATCATTTATCAGCGAATTTGTGGACTGGAGATAAGCATTTAATTAATGGACTAAAGAAAAAGGGATATCTTCGGGTGTTAACCACGGATAATTTAAGTGAGATATTCTTGAATAAACAATTGAAATCCAAACAAAAAGGTGGTTAAACCTTGTGTAATAGCTTATCAAATCGTAATAGAAAGAAATTTTCGAGTTGCTTTTAGTATTCAAACTTAAATTGTAAAATCAGCATATAATGTCCATAGCAGAAAAAATTAACCCCACCCCCGGCTACCTCGATATGGAGCTGCTTCGTTTTACTACAGCAGGAAGTGTTGACGATGGAAAAAGTACTCTCATTGGCCGCCTTCTTTACGACAGTAAATCTATTTTTGAAGACCAGATGGAAGCCGTCAAACTCGCCAGCGAGAGGAGAGGAGACGAACATGTTAACCTTGCACTTCTCACCGATGGACTGCGTGCAGAGCGCGAGCAGGGAATCACAATAGATGTGGCATACCGTTACTTTGCCACTCCCAAAAGGAAATTCATCATTGCCGACACACCCGGACATATACAGTACACCCGAAACATGGTTACAGGCGCCTCCACGGCCAACCTTGCCATTATTCTTGTGGACGCCCGACAGGGAGTGCTTGAGCAAACCATACGCCATGCTTATATTGCATCGCTTTTACGTATTCCTCACGTGATGATTTGTGTGAACAAAATGGATCTTGTAGAATACAAGGAAGACGTGTTTGAAGCCATCAAAAAAGATTTCAGCCAGATTGCCGCTAAATTGGATATTCTGGACGTTCGTTTTATTCCCATCAGCGCTCTCAAGGGCGATAATGTGGTTGAACGCTCCAAAGTCATGAACTGGTACGAGGGTCCAACCCTCATGTACGTGCTCGAAAACATTCACATAGGAAACGACCTGAATATGGTCGACAGCCGGTTCCCGGTGCAGTATGTTATTCGTCCGCAATCTCAGGAATACCACGATTACAGAGGCTATGCAGGCCGAATTGCCAGCGGAGTTTTCTCAAAAGGCGACAAGGTTAAAATCCTTCCCTCGGGCTTTGCTTCAACCATTGCTTCCATCGACACCATGACCGGCAGCCTCGAAACCGCCCACGCTCCTATGTCCGTTACCCTTACGCTTACAGATGATGTCGATATAAGCCGCGGAGATATGATTGTTGTTGAATCCAAAGAGCCGGAGGTAAGCCAGGATGTTGAAATGATGATCTGCTGGCTGAGCGAGCGCCCCTTGACATTGAATGCCAAATACACCTTACGACACACAACCAACGATGTGAAATGTCTTGTGAAAGAACTTCGGTATAAAATGGATATTAACAGTCTGGAAAAAATTAGAGATGTAAACTCTTTGGCCCTTAACGAGATTGGAAAAATCAAAGTACGCACCACAAAACCTTTGTTCTTCGACTCGTACCGAAACAACCGGATTACCGGTAGCGTTATTCTGGTTGAGGAGGGAACAAACAATACTGTGGGAGCAGGGATGATAATTTGAGAATTTTCAGATTAACTTCTTAATAAGCCTCAGCTTGTGTGTATAACAGTTTCGTTCTGTGGAAAATATTCCTTGATGGTCAACCTGATCAATTTTCACTCTTCCGGAGGCATGCAGTATTTTTCCCCCGTCCAAAATCATACCCACATGAATTATCTTCCCTTCCTCGTTGTCGAAAAAGGCAAGGTCACCCGGCATCGCTTCTTCAATAAAGCTTACTGAAGTACCCATGGATGCTTGCATTGAAGCGTCACGAGCGATTTGAATGCCCAACTGTTGGTAAAGATTCTGACACAGACCTGAGCAGTCGAAGCCAAAGCTGCTCCGACCTCCCCAGAGATATGGAACAGAAAGCAATTTCATTCCGAAACCAACCATGGTTTCCCGTTTCTTTTGGGTGTTAACCTCAAGATTCAATGGAAGGGAATATTCAACCTGTCCGATTTTTGTTTTCCCGGGGGAGTAAACCCGAATTTTGCTGCCACAGCCAATAATTGTCGGTACCATTGTGTCGGCTTGCCTTAGTGCATTCAATACTTCATGGGTAAGGATACAGGGAAGGGTGTTTATATGCTCAAGCTCTTTTTCTGAGAGAAAATGAATGCTAGATGTATTGATCCAGCCTTCGTAATTGTCGTGGTCAAGCCGGATCAAACTGAAATTTTTCAACTTGTTTTCCTCCAGTCTGACAAAACTCTCCCCAAAAAGAACCTGACTGACCATTTCGCTTGTTTCGTCGGGTTCCTTTCTCATGGGAATATAAGCCTGACAACAGATTCCTGTTTTATTCATATTTTTTAAAGCGGCAGTGCTGCGTAATTAAGAGATTACCTTCGGTGAGCTCGTATGCTAGCGTACCCGGTTCTTCACTTCGTTTCGTTCTGAAAGACAGTCAATTATGTGTCTTGGCAGGAGTTGGTTGAGGTTGGTTGGCAGCTTCGATGCCAACCAACCCCAACCAACTCCTTAAAATCAAAATAGTTGCCATTCCGATCCGCCTCAGGCGGAGAGGAATCTCAAATCTTTTACCGGACAACCAGGATTTATTTAATATTTAAAAACTTCTCCTCCAGCTATAACCTGTTGAGTTTTCTGATCGAAAACGGCTTTCTGCCCTGTACGAAGCGCAGCTGTAACCATTATGTTTGCAATGGAATGGTTATAACCAGCTTCAACAGGAGCGTTGGTTAAAACGTTTTTATCACGAACACACTGCATCCAGTTTTTAATATGAGCATCGGTAAGCGGATCGGACCCCATACTTACTCCCGATTCGGCCTTAATCTGTGGTAATTCGAAGTCCTCCAGGAGGTTTGCCTTCATATTCATTGCAGAAGCTTCTCTTTCCTGCATCCCGCCTTCGGAACTCACCCTGTTGGTATCAAGATCGAGCTTTCCACCGTTGGAGAAATACCATTCTTTGGTTCCCCCGGAGGAATTATGCATACGCGAGGAATAGAGTACCTGGAAACCTTCGTCGGGTTTGTCGAAAGCGCCATAATCGAACACTGCTGTCATGGTATCGAAGTTTTTCCGACCGTCTTTCCACATATATATTCCGCCGTTGGCAGCAACAGAGCGTGGGTGCGGAAGTTTGGAAAACCAGTTTACCGTGTCAACCTGGTGCGACATCCACTGTCCGGGAATCCCCGATGAATAGGGCCAGAAAAGTCTATATTCGCAATATTTGCGAGGATCCCAGGGCTCGTAGGGTCGGTTCATGAGGTACCGTTTCCAATCGGTATCCGATTCCTTAATGGATGAAATCAGGCTCGGAAGTCTCCATCGTCCCGGCTGGTTAACGTTCCATGTCATCTCAACCATGGTGATGTTGCCGAATTTCCCCGATTGGATGTAATCTGCAGCAGCTGCATAATTGGGGCCGCTTCTCCTTTGGGAGCCGATCTGAATAACTTTTTTTGATTTTTTAGCTGCTTTTAAGGCCAGTATTGCATCATCCATGGTTTCGGCAAAGGGTTTTTCGCAGTATACATCACAGCCTGCTTCAACAGCCTCTGCGAGGTGCAGGGCATGTTGGAAATCGGCTGTGCTCACAATTACAGCGTCCAGCTTTTGCTCCCACAGTTCATCGGAGTTGCGTGCAAGAAAAACTTCTTTGCCGGTTTTTTCTTTGATCCAGGATTGACCTTCCTGCCGGCGACGGTTCCATATATCACCTATTGCCACAAACTCAAAATTCATTTCATTGGCATATTTCAGGAACGATGGGCCGAGGGAATCTTTAAACCGATTGGAGAAGCCCAGAATTCCAACTCTTATTTTGTCGTTGGACCCTAAAATATTGCCGTAGCTTTTTGCTGAAAGTCCCATTCCACCTATTGTTAAAGCGGCCGAACCCAATGCTGCCTTTTTAATGAAATCTCTTCTTGTTGTTTCCATAATGTTGTATTAAGATTTACACGATTGGTTTTCAAGCTTCAAAATATTTCCAAATAATTTTGCAATGTATACCTTGTTTGTTATATCCAAGGGCAGTTAAATTGTAAGGCTTTCTATCTGTTTTTTTAGGGTCAGAAAAGAATTTAATGCTTGATTCTCAAGGTTTTCCCACCTGCATTCTATAGAGAGCCTTCCTTTGTAGTCAACCGATTTGAGCGCTGCAAGATAGGGTGTGAAATCCTCCCCGTGCACGCCGGGTGCTGTTCTGCCATCTTTTTCGGCAACATGGACATGAAACAGAAGATCGCCATATTTGATGATGCTTTCAGGGCCTTCGTTTTCCATCAGCATGTGATAGATATCAGCCAGCAATCGGAAATTGGGATGATTCACATCCTTAACGATTTCTCCTCCTTCGGAAACGGAGTTGATAAAATTAGTCTCTTTTTTGTTCAGAGGCTCCAGGGAAACCACCACATCGTACTTTTGTGCCAAAGGGCCCATCTTGCGACATAAGTCCACAAACTGCTGCCGGGCCTCCTCCCTTGAAAACCCTTCAGGAATACTCCGCGATCCGGAACTGCCAAAGACAATGGTTTTAATGCCAGCCTGCCTGGCTCTTCGAAAAGCAACTTCAGCATATTGAAGTATTTTATCATGATGTGTTTCCGTGCCCACACATTTCATATCCCCCGGCAAAAAAGAATTGCAGGCCTCCACAGGGATAGATGAGGACTTAAGCAAGGAGAGTTTTTCCGCGAAGTCATTATCCGGTTTTAATGGCATAAGAAAACCCGCAACACCTTCTTCGAGATATGAAAAACCAGCTGATGCGAGAATATGTGCGTTCGCAATATTGGTGCAAACACCTAGTTTGCTGAGAAACCTTGTTTTCTTCGCTTCCCGACCGAAGATTTCAGATGAAACCAGAGGGATTCCGAGAACGGCAATAGCTGATGTTTTGATGAAACCACGTCTGCTTGTTATCATTTCCGTTGAATGTTTATTGAAACTAAAAACCAAAGATAAGAAATTATGGGAAAAATCGCTTTTTTGGAAAGCACAAATTAAAACGTTCCAGCCGCCCGATGCCGCAATTGAAGGATCGGAAGCAATCGCAAGTCGGGCTTATTTTCTGATTTTATAGCATTTTGTTTTGTCACGAAATATTTTCATAACTTTAATCCGACAATTATGTTACAAATATTGCAAGAGGCATTTTTGGAAAGAAAGGCGAAAAGGGGATTTTTGAAAAACAATTTCTCTGCCTTAGTGGGATGCTAAAATACAATTCAAAAAACTAGAGGGATGAGCTTAATACAAAAACTAAAATCTTTTCTAAGTGGGATCCGGTTGTTCCTTATTTTTGCCGGAGGTGTTGCAGCTATCCTTTTTTTGTTTCCCAGAGAGGGCAAATTCCGTTACGAGTTTCAAAAGGGGAAACCCTGGATGCATAATGTGCTGGTAGCACCTTTTAACTTCCCCATTTATAAAACTGAAGCGGTTGTTCAAGCGGAGAAAGATAGTCTGATGCTTCGTTTTATCCCCTATTTCAGTCTTGACTCTGTGGTTGGCGCAAGAAATATTGAACGAATGCGGCTTGAGTTTGAAAAGAAATGGGATGAGTTTGTTCAGAATAACCAGAAACCTGGATTACAGGGTATTTCTAATGGCCGTAAATACTCTTCCGGCGAGTTAAAACGAATGCGCGACCGTTATATTAAGGCTCTGGAAGAGAACCTTGCAAGGATATTTCTTCAGGGGATTGTCCTCGATCCCTATCAACTTGAGAATATTCAGAACCGCGACGAGATTGTGCTGATCATTAGTGGCAAGACCATTAATGAGCGCCCCGCTGCATCAGTACTTAGCCAAAAAAGCGCTTACGAAAGTCTAAAGACGGAGATCGATAAGCTTGCGCTGCAGTTGGAAGGAAGCGTTTCGCAGGAAAACCGTTTTATCGAAACCATCGATATGGTCGATTTTATTGAGGCAAATCTGTTTTATGATGAGGTTACCTCCAATCGCATGAAGGAATCGCTTATGGAAGAGTTATCTCTTACTCAGGGAATGGTTCAGGCGGGGGAAAAAATTATTGCTTTAGGGGAGGTTGTAAATGATGATAAACAGCTTCTTTTGCAGTCACTTAAGCGAGAGTATGAAACGAATCCAAACATTGACAGGAATTATTTCCTGATAATTCTTGGTCAGCTTGTAATCGTGGCCCTTGCTTTTTTTGTGCTTTACCTTTTCCTTCTTCATTTCAGGAGGGAAGTGCTTAACTCCGCCGTAAAAACATTTTTTATTATCATGGTTGTGGTTATCATGGCGCTTATGGCAAAATGGACTATCGTTAACGAAACCATAAGTATTTATATCGTTCCTTTTGTGATTCTTCCTATCATCATAAAAACGTTTTTCGATTCCAGGATTGCATTGTTTGTTCATTTGATAGCGATATTGTTGGTTGGCTATTTGGCTCCCAATGGCTTTGAATTTGTTTTTATGAATTTCATTGCGGGGGTTGTGTCTATTTTCACCCTCCGAAACAATTATCGTAGGGGGATTTTGTTCGTCTCCGCTGTTCTAACGTTTCTATCTTACGGACTTGTATATTCAGGGATATCCCTGATGCAGGAAGGTCGTTTCCAAAATATCGAAGCCATAAATTATGCATGGTTTGCAGGAAATGCCTTGTTGGTTCTTACATCTTATCCACTGATTTTCCTTTTCGAAAAGATCTTTGGCTTTGTTTCCGATGCTACACTGGTTGAATTAGCCGATACCAATCAGCCTTTGCTTCGGAAGTTGGCAGAAAAGGCCCCGGGCACCTTTCAACATTCCTTGCAGGTTGCCAACCTCTGTGAAGAGGCAGTTATCAAGGTGGGAGGGAATCCATTGTTGGTTAGGACAGGAGCTCTTTACCACGATATTGGGAAGACCGATGACCCTATGTATTTCATTGAGAATCTGAATTCGGGTTTTAATCCTCATAATAATCTGAGCTTCGAACAAAGTGCAGAAAAAATTATTACACATGTCAACCGTGGGGTGGAAATAGCGCAAAAGTCCAAATTGCCGGATATTATTATCGATTTTATCCGCACTCACCACGGAACCACCACTGTGCTTTACTTTTACCGCTCTTACCTGAAGGAGTATCCCGGTGCGGAAATGGATATCAAAAAATTCACCTATCCCGGTCCCAGACCGTTCTCCAAGGAAACCGCTATTCTAATGATGGCCGATTCGATAGAGGCAGCTTCCCGAAGCCTGAAGAAAATTGATCTGGAAACCATTAACAGTCTGGTCGACGGGATAATAAGCAGGCAGTTCAGCGACCTTCAGTTCGAGAATGTGGACCTTACCTTTAGGGATATTGAGGAGATCAAAAAGGTTTTTAAACAGAAACTCGTCAATATTTACCATCCAAGAATCGAGTACCCGGAGTAGGGGGGTGCAGTATGGTTTTTATTACACAAGCAATCACATTTCAATTTCCATCACCTCGGGATGGTAACTTGCGTTCCACGAAAACGCACTCTCAGAAATCTTTACATCCTTGATGATATCTCTGGAAAAGATAGTGTAATGAACCCCATTTTTCTGCTGCATGGAGAAGGAGTAAAACGTTGAATTCTTTTTGTTTACAAGAATCCTCATGATAGAGTAGCTGGTATTGAGATCTTTTGGGTAAAGCTCAACCTGGGCGTATGCTGTGCCACTATAGATGACATCCTCTTTGAGTCGATATTTGTAATAGGTTTTGTAGTCTTTGATGAGGCGAAAAGGGGAGAGCATCATTTCGTCCATATTATCGGCTGAGGGAATGCTTTTATATACTTCAGAGGCTGCCTGGTTATAGACCCATAAGGTTTTTCCGTTGAAATACATTTCTCCGTCGTCGGTTTTCAGCTTGTATTTATCCCCCTTTAAAATAATTGAACCATAATCAGACACTATAGAATGGGGCTCTTTTGTCTCAACCTCGTACTTGAATTCGATTTGTAAGGCTTTAACAGGATCAAACAATTTTGAAATTTGTTCGAGATACGGCTCTGCAGCCGGATCCTGAACCTGGGTATCATTATTTGTCTGAGAAATCCCGCTAAAAAAAACAAAGAAAAAAACAGAAATTGATAAAATGGTTTTCATAGTTGCGTGGTTTATTCCAATCCTTTCAAAATATGTTCCAAACTAAGTTCATCCTGAATTAAAACGTCTCTTGCTTTGCTGCCTTCAAAGGGGCCCAGAATGCCTGCCGCCTCCAGTTGATCAACAATTCGCCCTGCCCGGTTGTAGCCCAGAGAGAGTTTTCGCTGTATCAATGAGGTTGACCCTTGCTGGAACTGCACTACCAGACGGGCTGCTTTTTCAAATTCGGCATCGCGCTTTTTAAGGTCGACTTCGGTTTTCATCCCCTGAGTATCCTCAACTTCGGGAAGGATATGAGCGGTAGGGTAGGCACGTTGTGCGCCGATAAATTCGGTAAGGGCATCAATTTCAGGGGTGTCGATAAAGGCACACTGCACGCGGACCGGGTCACTACCTGCTGAAATGAGCATGTCGCCGCGGCCAATCAGCTGGTTAGCCCCTGACATATCCAGAATAGTTCGGGAATCGACAACCGACAATACCCTGAAAGCGATACGTGCCGGGAAATTGGCTTTGATAACTCCTGTAATAATATTGGTTGTAGGTCGCTGAGTAGCAATTATAAGGTGGATTCCAATGGCTCTGGCAAGCTGCGCGAGCCGGGCAATTGGGTTCTCTACTTCCCTTCCGGCTGTCATAATCAGGTCGGCAAACTCGTCAATTACCAAAACAATGTATGGTAAGAACCGATGCCCCTTTTCGGGATTGAGTTTGCGATGAATGAACTTTTCGTTGTATTCCTTGATATTTCTTACATGGGCATTTTTGAGAAGGTTATAGCGGTCGTCCATCTCCTTGGTAAGGGAGTTCAGGGTGGTGATAACCTTTTGGGTGTCGGTAATGATGGCCTCATCTGTGTCGGGAAGTTTAGCCAGAAAATGACGCTCGATCTTTGCATAGAGGGTTAGTTCTACCTTTTTCGGATCGACAAGCACAAATTTGAGTTGTGAGGGATGTTTTTTGTAGAGCAGAGAGGTTATGATGGCATTCAATCCCACCGACTTGCCCTGCCCTGTGGCTCCGGCAACCAAAAGATGGGGCATCTTGGTAAGGTCGAACACATAGGTTTCGTTGCTGATAGTTTTGCCTAATGCAACTGGCAGCTCATAACTTTCTTCCTGGAATTTTTTTGATGCCAGAGCCGATTTCATCGAAACGATTTTCGGCTGCTGGTTGGGAACCTCTATCCCGATAGTTCCTCTGCCGGGAATAGGTGCAATGATGCGGATTCCCAGGGCTGAAAGGCTTAACGCAATATCGTCCTCAAGACTCTTGATCTTGGAAATGCGAATTCCGGGAGCCGGAACAATTTCATAAAGCGTTACTGTAGGGCCGATGGTGGCCTTTATTTTATCGATAGTGATCTTGTAGTTGGCTAGCGTCTCAACGATCTTGTTCTTATTGGAGATCAATTCTTCGTTACTAACTGATACCGATCCAATCTCGTAGTCTTTTAGAAGCGATAAGGGGGGATACTTGTATGACGACAGATCAAGGGTGGGATCGTAATCTTTCTGGAGATCATCGGGATTTTCAACCTCATCCGACTCTTCCACATGAGCTACAGTAAGGGCAAGTTCGTTTTCTTCGGCGGCCAACACTTCTTCCAATATGTGCGATTTGGGATCCACAGCAAGCTCCTCCTCAATCTCGTCTTCAATCTCCAATTCCTCATCCTCAACCTTATCCTCAACCTTATCCTTAACCTCATCCTTAACCTTATCCTCAACCTCAACCTCATCCTCAATCTCCGCCTCAAATGTATCGTTGTCTTTTTGCTTTCTTGCAAGCAGCTTTTTGAGCAAGGGAAGAGTGTTCTTATAGGAGAAGATGAAAAAGGACAGGGTTAAAAGCAGGATCAGGAGCCCGGTTCCGGTCTTTCCCAAACTGGCATTAAGCCATTGACTTATATAAAAGCCATGCCCACCTCCGGGACCGCTCCCCAGAAATTCGTGATGTTTCCCGGAAATGAAACCAAGTCCGACTGACATGAGAATAATGCCGGCAAGACTTATTTTTATGGTTCTCCAGGTATTAAACAGGTGCAATTTAAACTGACTGATGCCGATCACGAACAGAATGAAGGGGAAGAGAAATCCTGCTATTCCAAACCAATGGTTAATAAAAATAGCTGACACCCAAGCCCCAAGTTTCCCTGCATTATTATCGACTGTGATTTCCGGTCCGGAAAATACTTTTTCCCATAAGAAATCCTGGTCAGCTTTCCATGTGAACAAATAGGAAACAAATGCAATAAAGAAATACAGCGCAAGCAGGATAAAGAAACTTCCTACCGTAATCCTAACTCGCTCATCACGGAAAAAATGAATCAGGGATTTGAAAAATTTGACCATCTTGGTTCGCAGTCGTTATTAGAGTAAATATCGTGTTAAAGTTTTTAAAATGGCCGAAAGACAGGGGCTATTTGAATAATTCGTGTATGGTTTTCTCCATAAAATCCCTCGGTCTTTCCTTGTACTCTTCGCCAACCCTGAATAAATCCCAGGATATGGTTTTCTCCTGAACATTATTGGCAGTGAGTTTCATGTTGAGAAGGCTAAGTTGCGTATTGAATTCCAACAATACTTCATCTATTTGCTTGTAGGGAGTGGTTACATTTGGTTTTTTCAGGCGGATATCTTCGGTGCAAAAAATGCTGAAAGCAGAATCTTGCTCTGATTGCACGCTTAATTCCTTACAGTTGAATCCCAATATATTCCTGGTGATTCCGGTTTCACTTACGGTGAGTTTTCCGGGATCGATGAAGCCACATGGCAACTCGCCTCTCTTCCCATAGTACACATACTTTTTATCGAAAAGTTTAAGCATTGTGATAACACTTTCATTCTTGAGATTTCCAATATAAATTAACGAAAACTGTCCGAAAAAGCCTTCGATTTTGTTTAAGGCATAATGCCCGGCAAAAATTACCGTCATCTTTCCGGGAAGCATTTTTGTGGGTATTTTCCCGGCCTTTTCAGAAAGGTAATTTACCTTGTATTCAATAACAGTAGCCGTAACCTCACCTGTTGGGATTGTGCTGTTTTTGCAGCCGGAAATAACAAAAATGGGTATCAGAAGATACCAGATGCTTAAGTATTTCAATTGGATTATAATATACAGTTATATAGGGCTAAAGATATGAAATAAATTGAATTGATACTTCATGAGTTTTTAACAGTTTGGCATCTTTTGTGGCGATACCAGCCTTGCATAATTTCTTGCAGTTTGTTAACAGAACTCCAAAGACCAAACATTGTTGTACAACAAATACAAAACATCTTGTATAATCAGGTAATTGTTTAGTTTTGTTAGCTTATTGAAAAAAACACTATAAAATGAAAAAACTGGCTGTTGTTGCGTTGGGGGGGAATGCATTGCTTCGTGGTGATCAACTGGGAACGATTGAGGAGCAGGAGCAAAACACCACCGATACTCTCGAAAATCTGGTGTTTCTTATTCGGGAAGGATACGATCTTGTAATCAGCCATGGGAATGGCCCTCAGGTTGGGAATATCTTATTGAGGAATGATGCCGGGGAAACCTTGTACTCAATTCCTCAGATGCCGCTGGATGTTTGTGTGGCCGATTCCCAGGGAGGCATTGGATATATGATTGAGCGGATGCTTAGGAATGTTCTCAAAAAGCACGGAATCCAGAAAGATGTTGTAACACTTGTTACTCAGGTGGAGGTGGATATCAACGACCCTGCCTTTCAGAACCCTACCAAACGTATAGGGAAGATATATAATCCTCAGCAATCTCAGATCATCTCCAAAGAGAAAGGTTGGGAATTCCGTGAGGAGATTAAAGTGAAGGACGGTTGGAGAAGGGTTGTGCCTTCACCCAAGCCCATTCGCATCCTGAACGAGAAAGTAATCGAATACCTAACCAGGGAAGGAACCATTGTAATTGCTGCCGGGGGAGGAGGGGTGCCTGTTTACATCGATGAAAACCAAAACATCCGTCCTGCTGAGGCTGTGATCGATAAAGATCTGGCTTCATCCTTGCTTGCGGCACGAATCAAAGCAGACGAATTTTACATATTAACCGATGTTTCCTTTGTGTATTTGAACTATAACAAGCCCGATCAGGAAATCAAAGAATTCCTGGATTATAAGGACACACTGAAATACCTTGAAGAAGGTCAGTTTTCTGAAGGAAGCATGGCCCCGAAAATCAGGGCTTGTCTTCAGTTTATTGAACAGGGCGGTAGTAAAAGTGTTATTACAGAGGCTTTTAAACTGGAGGATAAATCGTATGGAACAAAGATTACCATGGAGTATGAGGATTGATTTTAAATTGTTGTATTTTTGTTCCAATGCTTACATTGGCCGAAATGGATAATGTTACGGCAGTCCTAAAATCAAAAATTAAGAATAAAATAAACAAAACCAATCTACCATGTCTTTTAATCTCAGAAACCGGAATTTCCTGAAACTCCTGGATTTTACCCCTCAGGAAATAAAATTTCTCCTTGATTTATCTATTGATCTCAAGAAAGCAAAATACAGTGGCACCGAACAGCCCACTTTAAAAGGGAAAAACATCGCCCTTATTTTTGAGAAAACATCCACCCGTACCCGATGTGCTTTTGAGGTGGCAGCGTTCGATCAGGGTGCAAATGTTACTTATCTGGGCACTTCAGGCTCGCAAATTGGTGTGAAGGAGTCGATGAAAGATACAGCCAGAGTTTTAGGACGCATGTACGATGGCATCGAGTACAGGGGATTCGGTCAGTCTATTGTTGAAGAGCTGGCTGCATATGCTGGCGTACCGGTTTGGAATGGTCTAACCGATGAATTCCATCCTACACAAATCCTGGCAGATCTTATGACCATGATGGAGCATTGCGACAAGCCTTTGAGCCAAATCAGCTTTTGCTACCTCGGCGATGCCCGCAACAATATGGGTAACTCATTGATGGTGGGAGCGGCAAAAATGGGAATGGATTTTCGTGCTGCAGCACCAAAAAGCATCCAACCCTCAGATGAACTAGTGCAAACTTGCCGTGAGATTGCCAAAGAAACAGGAGCAAAGATTACCATAACCGACGACGTTGATATGGCGGTCAAGGGTGTCGACTTTCTCTATACAGATGTATGGGTGTCGATGGGAGAGCCCGATTCGGTATGGGAAGAACGCATCAAACTTCTGAAGCCTTATCAGATCAATAAGGAACTTGTTGCCAGAACCGGTAACCCAAAAGTGAAGTTTATGCATTGCCTTCCCGCTTATCATAACCTCGAAACAAAAATTGGCCGGGAGATTCACCAAAAGTTTGGGATGAACGGGCTGGAAGTTACCGAAGAAGTTTTTGAAGCACCTTATTCAATTGTTTTTGATGAAGCCGAAAACAGGGTCCATACCATAAAGGCAGTTATGGTTGCGACTCTTGGGAACTAGTAAGGCCAAAAAAAAGTCAAAAGGCAAAATGCAAATGGAAAATGTCAGATTTTAGCATTTTCTTAATTCTGGTATGTAGGTTAATGATATGCATTTAACTGAAAAGCTGTGAACATTTGTATTTTGCCTTTTGAAATTTACTATCAGAATTAAAAATGATATATTTCTCTAAATAGCATTATTGAGCGAAAACCCTGCAAAGTAAAGCCTCCTCTATTGCAAAATCAAAAAAACCTTTTTCCACAATCCCTCCTTTCTTTCTTTCTTTCTTTCTTTCTTTCTTTCTCTCTTTCTATTATTTTGAGGAATAGAAATTCAATTATGTGAATAATGTAACTCTTTTCAAAAATTATATAACACTTGTCCAGCCGCAGTATTTAATCTTTGCTATTCATAGTAGCTTTCAAAAATGCTTGAAAACATTCAGTGGATTAATTGCGAATGTTTAATCAATGCGATTTCCTTTGGTTGTTAAAACCTTCAGTGTTGTCTGAATTTAATAGTTACTAAAACAAGATAAGAAATGAATTATTTATATGATGTGCCAGGATGGAACGGATGGGTAATTATGCTCATGGTTACTTTTGCTTTGATTGCTTTTAATGAATTTGGGAGAACAACAAAATGGGGAGGGATTTTGCTCTTTGTTGTCGTTCCGATTATACTTACAATATTTGTTTGGCCCAAAACAGCAGCTTCCGGTAATGAATTTGGCACAGGTACATGGTTTAATTGGGTTAAGACATATTCTGCACTTGCCGGTGTAATTGGATTTATGGCAATCAGGTACATACCTTCTTTAGCCAAAAGAAAATGGGTTCTAATTTTTCCTGCAGCTATTCTTGCTATTAATATTCTGGAGGCATGCATCAGGGATTTTCAAGTATACAGTTTTGGCCTTTGGGAGGGAGGTTTTGTTGATAATCTTTGGACCATTTCAGGACCTTGGAATATAATGAACGGGATTGCAGGTATATTTAACATTTTAACAATCTGCGGTTGGTTGGGAATTGTAATATCAAAAAGCAAATCAAAAGACATGATATGGCCTGATATGATTTGGGCATGGATTATTGCTTATGATCTCTGGAATTTTGCTTATACCTATAACTGCATATCCGATCACTCTTTTTACTGTGGAGTTGCATTGCTTCTTTCATGCACCATTCCTGCATTTTTTATTGTAAAAGGAGCGTGGCTTCAACATAGAGCATCGACTCTTGCACTGTGGATTATGTTTGTTATGACTATACCACAGTTTGCCGACAAAATTGCACCCGTGCCAACAACTCACAATCCCAAAGCTTTCTTTATCGTAAGTTTTGTTGCATTGCTTGCAAATGCAGCTCTCTTTGTTTATCAGATTATTAGGATTAAAAAGCATAGATATAATCCTCTTAAAGATGAATTATATGTGGAAACTAAAACCTACCAAAAAATTTTTGCTGAGAGTTTATAGTTTGTACTCTGACAGTATTTTTTCTTCGATATATCTATCTAATCAATGTTACACCGATCCCTTCCTTAAATCGGCAGGACAATGGATAGCCTGCAACTCTGGCGGATGATCGAAACTTTGTAATCGCCTACTCAAAAAGACAACCATAATTGAGAACTGAAAATATTGTATATTAGCAAAAAAAAGAAATGATTGGAGCGGATAAGATATCGGAAATCGTTAATAAAATAGCTTTTGGATATAATCCGGATTAGATTATCCTTTTTGGCTCCTATGCAGCTGGAAATCCCAATGAAGATAGTGATTTGGATTTATTTGTAATTAAGGATACCGATTTGCCCAGACCGCAAAGAGCGGTGCATGTAAGAAAGATGATTTATGGCTCTATGATTCCTATTGATTTGATTGTATATACGCCAAAAGAGATTGATGAGGCGAAGGGGAATAAATTTGGATTTGTCTATAAAGTACTTAATACAGGAAGGACTTTATGAGAGCGGCCAAAGTGACGAAATAAGGCAATGGATAAGGAAAGGAGACCATGATTTGGGAACTGCTAAGCTTACTTATTTGCATATTCCAGAATACCTTGATACAGTTACTTTTCATTGCCAGCAAGCTGTAGAGAAATATTTAAAAGCTTACTTGATTTTTCAGTCCTCAATATTCAGATTTTCACATGATTTGATTTGCTTGCTAGATTTGATAACGCTGAAAGACTCTGATTTCGAGAGCTATTACGATTCCCTTTCAGAATTACAAGGATATGCAGTGGAGGTCAGATATCCCAATGAAACTATTTATCTTTCAAATGAGAAAGTCGAAAAAGCCATGGTAACTGCAAAGAATGTAAGTGAATTCGTCACAAGGAGAATTAAAATCACGGTGGATTATAACGATATATTAGACAAATAGAAATGTCACTTCCTTGAGGTTTTATAACCAGAAAAAAAAGGACGGAATGGCAAGCGGAATGATTCTAGTAATGATTTTATTACACTTTTTGCCAAGGTTTCAGAAAGAGCCGGGAATTTCAGATTTTTACGAACGGTTAACCGGGAAAAAACCAACGGACTTAAAAACTTTCATTGAAAGAGAAAAGAAGGTATTTGAGTAGTCGATTACCTTTTAATACATTAGCCTTTTTGGAGATTGATATAATTCTTGAAAAGCCCGCATTTGAAAAAACATTATGGAAAAGATGAAAGCAATACTTTACAACAAAAAAG
>JAIFNN010000072.1 GCA_020047715.1 Bacteroidota bacterium
TTGTTGGAATGGGGGCACAAGCTTATCGAGGGAGAAAAGGAAAGGCGCAATGCAAATCTTACACCGATTGCCAATCCAACGATTGCAGTAGTCAAGGTGTTCTTTGATAAGTTCGTGGACGTTTATAACATGCAGAGCTCTCTCAAAAAACGCTGCCAGCGTGCGCAAAGCGATATTAATGAAAAACGCCAGATGGTAGATCAGGTGATTCAGCAGTTGTGGAACGAGGTTGAGGATACTTTCAAGGAACTCCCGGAGGAATTGCGAAGGGAAAAGGCTTCGGAATATGGGATTGTTTACGTCTATCGGAAAAACGAAATGGGACCCATGAACCTCTTCAAAAATATCAGTCTGGAAATCAGCTAAGGATAAAAAGGGCAAAAGCCTTTTGAGAGAAATCCTAACTGAATTTCTAATTCTCCAAACGAGTCTTTCGATAAAGCAGGCTTAACAAGCCAAAACCTGCTATTGCCCCGATAAGGGCAAATGCAAATCCGTTTCCCGGAGTACCCACTTCTTCCAGATACTTGCCATAATATCCCCCGTAGTAATAAAAATAGAAAACAACGGCAACTGCGTTGTTTATAAAATGGACCAGAATTGCTACCCACATAGAGCCGCTCCACAAAAACAGATATCCCAGAATGATACCCAGGAAAAACCTTGGGAGAAACGACAAGAACTGAAAGTGCATTGCGCTGAACAGGAAGGCGGTAAGAAAAATCGCCCAGTGGGCATTTTTGAACCAGCGGTTCAGCAGTTTTTGTATGACTCCCCTGAAAATGAGCTCTTCGCCTATTGCCGGAATGATTGCAATCACGAGCAGGTTGACAAGGAGGCCTCCTGCAGCACCCGGTTTTAAAAAGCTTTCCATGATCTCCATCATTTGGTCTTCTTTCTCGTGGAAAAAAGTTTCAACTCCTTCCAAAAATGGAGGAAAAACAATATTTGCATTATAATATGTAAGGAGATTCGTGAAAGGCAGGATAACGACGATAAAAGCCACTGCAAGAAAACTTATCAGCCAGCCCGGATGCTTCTTCAGGCCTAAAAAATCTTTCCAGTCGGGCTCGATATACCAAGCGGCAAGGCCTGCAGCAAAAATAAACATCCCCGCTGAAGTAAATGCCTGAACATATTTCAAAAAGCCAACGATCCTGTTATCGCTGATGGTCTGCATTGAGTTCAGCATCTCATCGAACGACAAGCCAAATACAAGCATCCCGCTCACCATCCCCAGAATCTGGAACAGTAACCACGACCCGATAACGATCAAAAGGGTGAAAACCAGTTGTCTTGAGGGATGCGCATCCAGTAAAAAAGCTTTTTTCATCGAATCGGGGATTGATAATTTAACGTAAAGATGGCAAAAGTATTTTGCAAAGCAGCGAGCTAAAACCTTTATTAATCAAAAGCATACAGGCTCAGGGATTCTGATGTTTCATGCCGGCATGGGGGTGAAACCACGATAAGGTCTTCACTTTGAAAATTTTCTCGCAGACTGATCTGTTTTTTAATAATTTTGCACAAAACTAATTAATTTTTCAGGGAATTGAAGATCAGGGACATTGAACTTGGAAATTTTCCGCTTTTTCTCGCGCCGATGGAAGATATTACGGATCCATCCTTCAGGCATATTTGCAAGAAGTACGGTGCAGATGTTATGTATACCGAGTTTATCTCATCGGATGGGCTTATCCGCGACGGCAAAAAGTCGGTGTTGAAACTCGACATATTCGATTACGAGCGGCCCATCGGCATCCAGCTTTACGGGCACATTACCGAGGCCATGGTTGAGGCGACCAAGATCGCGGAAAACGCAAACCCCGAGTTGATCGATATTAATTTCGGTTGCCCCGTAAGGAAAATTGCCAACCGGGGTGCCGGCGCGGGCATGCTGCTGAATATTCCCCTGATGCTCGAAATGACCCGTGCCATCGTACGATCAACCCACCTCCCGGTCACCGTTAAAACCCGACTGGGCTGGGACGATAATTCGAAAAATATTGTTGAAGTTGCCGAAAAGCTTCAAGACACTGGCATTGAAGCACTCACCATTCATGGCCGCACCCGCAACCAGCTCTATAAGGGAATCTCTGACTGGACGCTTATCGGCGAAGTAAAGAATAACCCCAGGATGAAAATTCCGATTATCGGAAATGGCGATGTCACCTCCCCCGAAATCGCAAAAAAAATGTTCGACACCTACGGGGTGGACGGGATTATGATTGGTCGGGGAACTGTTGGAAAGCCATGGATATTCAAGCATATCAAGCATTTTATAAACTCGGGGGAGCTGCTGGCAGAACCTCTTCTCGATGAGAAAGTCAATGTGGCTATTGAGCATTTTAACCGAAGCGTTGAATGGAAAGGCGATGTTGTTGGCGTTCTGGAAATGCGGCGTCATCTGTCGAATTATTTCAAGGGCTTACCCAATTTCAAGGAAATCCGTATGCGCCTTCTCACCACAAAAGAACCCGCGGTAGTGATCGGGATTCTCGAAGAGATCCGTGAAAAATACAAGGGTATAGAGTTTGAAGGTGGGAATGAGTATTTTCGGTACTAAGGGGGAATAGAAGCATCTAAAATACCCGGATTACCCTTCGTGCCAGCATCCGGGGAATTTTGAGCCTATTTGGCAAAATCCATCCAAGGCAATACATTGCCAGCCGCCCTTTCCTGAAATTCGTTGCCTGTGTAAACCAGAGATTTTTTGAGCGTATACTTTTTTGCATGCTCTGAAAAATACTCAAGCCCTTTGAATAGTTCAAACATAATGGTTTGAGTAGCTTTGAATTCTACCAGATCCAGAGTTAATCCATCCTGCAAAATCAGGTCAATTTCATGTCCGGCCGAATCGCGCCAAAACCACAAATCCTGTGGAATGTTTTTATGATACATCCGTTTAACAAACTCAGCAATCATCATATTTTCGAACAGGCTGCCCTTAAAGGGATGCGAAAGAACCTGACTGGGGTTGTTGATTTTCAGCAGATAGCATAGCAGACCCGTGTCGTAAAAATACAATTTGGGAGATTTTACAATCCGTTTACTGAAATTTTCATGAAAGGGCTGAAGCAAAAAAACTACATACGAATTCTCAAGGGCAGATATCCATGATTTCGCGGTGGGTTGCGAAATGCCGCATTCATTTGCCAATGCGCTCAGGTTTAGCAACTGTCCGGCTCTGGCTGCACACAAGCCCAGAAACATCTGAAACGAATGTAAATCTTTAATGGCGATCAGTTCGGTTACATCTCTTTGGATATAGGTCTGGACATAATTCGAATAGAACGTGCGGGAAGAAATATCCCTGTCGTATATGGCCGGGTAAAAGCCACGCACCAGATTTTCCAAATAATCTTCCTTTAGCATTCCGGCCGACTGCAATTCCTGGATATCAAAGGGAAAAAGTTTTAATATAGCGACTCTGCCGGCCAAGCTCTGCGTGACACTTTGCATCAGATGAAAATTCTGCGAGCCCGATAAAATAAACTGACCCATTATACCGCTTTCGTCTACAAGAGTTTGAATGAATGACAGCAATGAGGGTACCCGCTGGACTTCGTCCAGAATAACCTGGCTGGGATAGGTTTTTAAAAAGCCGTTCGGATCGGTTTCTGCAAAATTGCGATTGTCGGGGTTTTCCAAACTCACATATTGAAAATCGGGAAAGATGCTTTTCAGGAGTGTGGTTTTACCCGATTGACGCGGCCCGGTTAATGCAAGTACAGGATACTTTTTCATTATGCCGCGGATCGAATTTCTTATTTCTCTGTTTACAATCATATCTTGTTATAATTCAGTTACAAAGATATGATATATTTTGAAAATACACAATACTAACTTTGAATTTGCATGACATCAACTTTGAAATTGCATGACATCAACTTTGAATTTGCATGGCATCAACTTTGAAATTGCATGACTTCAACTTTGAAATTGCATGAATTCTTAGATTTATTTTTCTGTAGAGAAATTGCGTGCGGTTTTTTTTTGTTCAGGCCGTTTGGTATGTCATATTACCGACTAAGCGCGCTATTTTCGTATTCTCCCCGGATGATCGAGCATAAAATGGAGTCCGCAGCTTTCTTTTCGGGCCTGGGCGGATTTAATAACAAGGTATCCCACGTGGATCAGGTTGCGAAGTTCGCAAAGCTCTTTTGAAAGGCTTGACTTTTTGTAGAGTTCTTCGGTTTCCTGGAAAATTATTTCCAAACGACGGGCTGCGCGTTCGAGTCGTAATTCGGAGCGCACAATGCCCACATAGTTTGTCATAATCTGCTGGACTTCTTTATAGTTCTGTGTAATCAGAATCATTTCCTCAGGGTGGGCAGTTCCTTCCTCGTTCCATTCGGGCACTCCCTCCTGAATGCTGATTTCGTCAATGATGCTCAGGGAGTGCCTGGCTGCCCGCTCGGCATAAACAATCGCCTCGAGCAGGGAATTGGATGCAAGTCGGTTTGCCCCGTGCAGGCCAGTGCATGCCGTTTCTCCCACGGCATAGAGCTTGTTAATCCAACTTTTACCGTTCTTGTCGGTTAAAATACCACCGCACATGAAATGGGCTGCAGGCACCACGGGGATCATTTCGGTAAACACATCAATGCCAATTTTTTTGCACTTTTCGATTATAAAGGGGAAGTGTGCTATAAGACCTTTTTGGTCGAGGTGGCGACAGTCGAGGTACACAAATTCATGACCTGTGATTTTCATTTCATTGTCGATAGCCCGAGCAACGATATCACGGGGAGCAAGACTTCCCCGGGGATCATATTTTTGCATCAGGTCGTTCCCGTTTTGATTCTTGAGGATTCCGCCGAACCCTCTCATTGCCTCAGTAATCAGAAAGGAGGGTTTGTCGGTGGGGTTGTAAAGGGAAGTGGGATGAAACTGTACAAACTCCATATCCGAAATTATGCCTTTGGCGCGGTATACCATTGCTACTCCGTCTCCGGTAGCAATATTCGGGTTGGTGGTGGTCTGGTAAAGATTGCCTGCGCCACCTGTTGCAAGAAGGGTGATTTTGGAAAGAATCTTTATTGTTTTCCCGGTTTTCAGATCAAGCACGTAGGCCCCAAAGCATTCGATATCGGTATTGTAGCGCTTAACAAGTCGTCCGAGATGATGCTGGGTTATGATTTCAACCGCAAAGTGGTTTTCAAGAATTTCGATATTTTTATGATTTCTTGCCCGCTCCGAAAGGGCTCTCTGGATCTCGGCACCGGTTTGGTCTTTGTGATGGAGGATTCTGTGCTCCGAGTGTCCTCCCTCTTTGGCAAGGTCATACTTGCCCGTGGCTTCACGGTCGAATTGGGTACCCCAGTTTATAAGCGTTTCAATTTGCGACGGGGCCTCGCTAACAACCATCCGCACAACCTCTTCATTGTTTAAACCATCCCCAGCGATCAGCGTGTCCTGAACATGTTTCTCGTAATTGTCGGGGGCATAGGTAACGGCAGCAATACCTCCCTGCGCGTAGCTTGTATTGGTTTCCTCCAGCTTGGTTTTAGTAATGATGCAGACTTTTCCGTACTCAGCAACTTTAAGGGCAAAGCTCAAGCCTCCAAGACCTGTTCCAATTACTAAAAAATCGACTTTTTTCTCCATTTTGTGAGAGGTTTCGGATATTTTTCACAAATATATTAATTAATAAGTGGACGCATCGCAAATAGGATAAAAAGTGTGGGAAGGCTTAGCCGGAGCAACATGAAGCCTTAATCCCTCTTTAAACAGCGAATGAGGATGCCAATTGCAGGAAGGGCTGGGCAGAAAAGACGAATCTGTAGCTCTTTCCTTTAAAAGAAAAAATGATGGCTTGCAGATGCAAAATGGGATTATTCCTTTAGCAATTTAAAAACTTGTGTGCCTTTGTTTGTTGTTACTTTTAAAAGGGATACAATCTGGCGCTGATTGCTTAAATCGATTTGAGCATGGCTATTGTTAACCGCTTCCTGCCGTACCATCCTTCCTTGAGCGTCGTACAGGGCAATATTAAGGATGACATCATTTTCAGCCATAACATTCAGAATTTTGTTGGTTGGGATTGGAAAGATTTTGACATTCGATAGTTTTATTTCACTTACGCCTATTCCTGCGGGGCAATTGATGAGGTTTGGCACATTTTTGGAAACAATAGTGCCGTCGGCCAGTATACCGCTGTTGTTGTATCCCCAGACCCAGAGCGAGCCGTCGGTCTTTAGTGCAAAAGAAAATTCTGAACTTAAGGAGACCTGTTTCCAGGAAGTCTCATTTCCAATCTGGGTAAGGGTCCATTTATTTATATTGGTTCCATCGCCCAGCTGTCCAAATTCATTGTCTCCAGCACCCCATAATGAACCATCGGTTTTGATGGCAAAAGTGTGATGTCCTCCTGCATCGATTTTTTCCCAGACGGTTTCACTTCCAACCTGAATGGGAGTATAACGTGATTCATTTGTATTATCACCCAGTTGACCCTCGTAATTATAACCCCAGGCCCAGAGCGAGCCATTATTTTTTATGGCAAGAGAATACTGAAATCCCCCGGAAATGGAAGCCCAATTATTTTCTACACCTATTTGAACAGGCATATGACGGTCAGTTGTAGTGCCATCGCCAAGTTGCCCACTGCCATTATTTCCCCATCCCCATAATGTTCCGTTGGTTTTGAGGGCGAGCGAAAAAGAATAGCCAGCTGAAATCTGGCTCCAGTCGGTTTCCGTTCCCACCTGAATGGGGATGTTTCTATTTTCTGTTGTATTATCGCCTACTTGTCCATAGTAATTATTTCCCCATGCCCAGATGGTTCCGTTTGTTTTGAGAGCAAACGAGTGTGTTTCCCATGATGAGATCTGTCTCCAGTCGTTTGCCGTTCCAATCTGAACCGGGATATTGGAATCCGTGTTTGTCCCATTCCCTAATTGCCCGGAATAATTCGATCCCCAGGTCCAGAGGGTCCCATTTGTTTTTATGGCAAGACTGTGTGCGCGTCCAACAGCAATGATACTCCAGTCATTATCGCTTCCAATCCTTGCAGGCATAAAATAGCTTGCGAGCCATCTGTTTTTATTCCCAGGATGTGCATCTGGCCCGCTTCAATTTGTTTCCAGCATTGTCCAAAGGAAAGATTTCCGAAAAGAAGAAAAAAAGGCAATATAAAACTCAATTTCTTAACGAAGGAACAGGTTTTCATATTTTTAAGGTTTTATGTGAAGTTACCAGTACCGAAATCTCAAATAAAATTAAACCATATTTTTAACATACAGAATGATTTTTGTGCAATTATATATTGCCTCTGGACAATAATTGCTTCCTGTCGATAATCCAGGGGATGTTTTCTACCGTGTTGGGGCTTTGAAAAAGTGTTTTCGGAGAAGGCAGGAGCAATTTTTTATCTGAAAGAGGTCTTCTGCAAAAGAGCATCTTAAGGTACCTGTTTATAAAATTAAGTGCAAAAAGGTATAAAAAATTGTTACTTTTCTTTTTTTTAAGTTATTAATATGAGAAAGGAGGATACAATATAGTATTTTTAGATCAACTTGCAGATGTTGAAAATTTAGTTCAATTAGAATTAATGGCGTGAAAATTTAAGCAGGTGGCGTATGGAATCAAAGTTGATTAATGCATTATTAGGAAAAGCGATACTTTTTATCGCCCTGATTTTACCAAGCATTTTGGCTAGCGCGCAGACATTTAGGTTTGAACACCTAACTTCCAAAGATGGTATTTCACAAAGCGAAATCTATGCGTTTTTGGAAGATAGCAGAGGGTTTATGTGGATTGGAACAATTGATGGACTAAACCGATACGATGGTTATAATATTAATATTTTCAATACAGACAGGAATGATCCACATTCTTTATCCAACAATACAATTCGAAGTTTAAAGGAGGATAATCAAGGGAGGATATGGATAGGTACAGACGACGGACTTAATTTTTACGATTCGGAAACCGAGCTGATTTATCAGGTAAAGATCAATTCTTCAGCAGGCAGTTTTTCAGTTTGGAGCATTTTCATTCAGGATGAATATTTGCTTGTGGGCACGAACAAAGGATTGTGGGGAGCATCGATTTCCGATAAAGACATAGCTGTTATTGAATCAAAATTTCACAAGATTAGGGAATTTAGCAAGAATCCGGATATTGAGCCCTTTATTCGATCCATAGTCAAATGCAAGCATGGAGGACTGTGGATACAAACCAGCAATAATATTTCAAGAGTTGCTTTTAATGAATTCTCAGATGAAATTGTAATTATCGAAGACCTGACAATAAATTACATTAAGAGTCACAATGTTGCTGTTGAAGACTCAATGGGTAATTTGTGGATCGCATCTTTTAATGATGGTCTGGTGAGATACAATCCGATAACCCGTGAGGAGGTGATGTTTACAGGAAGGGAATCCGGAGGGATCTCTCAGTCAAATAATTGTTCGGCTTTAACAATTGATAATTATGGAAATCTTTGGGTGGGGACCTTAGATAAGGGCATTTATTTTGCCAGAGCAGAATCTCTGAATAAGGATGATTTAGATTTAACATCTTTTCAAAATGTTCCTTCCAACCTGTCCAGTTTGAATTCCAACCTGATTTATTCATTGTATTTATCAAAACACAACATTCTATGGGTAGGGACTATTGGCTCAGGTATTAGTATCTATGATCCAAACCAAAAAAAGTTCAACCATTACAAATTCTCAAGTTCATGTGATGAGGAACCTAAATCGAATTTTATTCGTTCGGTTTATGCTTCCGATCAGAATACCATTTGGCTGGGGACTCACAATAATGGCCTGTATATATTAAACCGTGAAAATCGAAGTTTTCGAAAGCTGGGCTTTGGGAGCTTGTCGATTTTCCACCTTGCGAACTTCGTCGGAGACAAAAATTTTATTTGTTCCGGTGAAGGACTCTATCTTGTAGAGCTTATTAAAAATTCTTATAGGGTATTAAGCGATAATACTGATTTTTGCAGGGATCCGGTATTTAATATTGTACAAAGCAAGGAAGGGATTTTTTGGTACGCCTCATTAAATGGCGTGGGACGCGTGAGGGTTGAAAATGATGAAATAGTAGTGGATTCATTTTATTCAACCGACACCAAACTATCGATTTCTGCTTCGAATTGCAGGGTACTTTATTACGATAAGAAATTTAACGAGCTCTTGGTGGGGACAGAAGGTGGAGGGTTAAACATTCTTAAACTTGATGAGAACCATTACCCCAAGAAGATTGAAGCCTACAAGAAAAATGCTTCACACGGGTCAATTAGTAACAACTATGTAAGGTCCATTATAAAGGACAGCAAAGAGAATATATGGATTGGAACCTATGAAGGCTTAAATTTAATGATTCGTGACTCAATTAGCAGCAATTTGTCATTCAAAACATATACCCTTCATGACGGATTACCTAATAATATGATACAACTATTGGTGGAAGACGACAACCATAATTTATGGATTGGGACGAACGGGGGTCTTTCGAAATTTAATCCTGATGAAAACGAATTTGTAAACTTTACAATAAATGATGGAATTCAGAGTAAAGAATTCTCTGAGCATGCTGTATATAAGAAGGCCGATGGCGAAGTTATTGTGGGGGGTATAAACGGGATAAATACGTTTTATCCTGATCAGATCAAAGTTAGTAACATAAAACCTCAAATCACTCTTACCGGATTCTATTTTTTTAATGAAAAAGTTAAACCACTTCAAAAAGTAGGTCGAAGAGCACCTCTTGAAAGAAGCATTGTATTGACCGATACAATAATTCTTCCGCCAGTAATGAAGAATATCGGTTTNGAGAAGGTTAAATATGCCTACATGTTGGAAGGTTTTGAGGATGATTGGCACATTACAGGATCTGCCAATAGGATTATCAATTATACCAATCTGAAATATGGCAAATATAAATTTTTAGTTAAAGCAACCAATTCTGATGGTATTTGGGACTCGCCTAAAGAGGTTTATATTCATATCCAGACTCCATTCAAATTTACTGTGTTTGCATACATTATCTATATACTTATTATCAGTTTGACTTTCACCTACTTTTCTCTGCGTTACACAACAAAAAAGAAGCTGGTATTGCTTAGAGAACATGCTGATAGAATTCATAAGCTTGATGAAATGCGTACCCGATTCTTTGTAAATATTTCCCATGATCTGAGAACTCCATTGACCCTTATTACAGGACCTTTAAACAACTTGCTTCTGGAGAAGAACCTGGATGGCAAAGTTATGGATAACCTACAGTTAATAAAGCGTAATGTAAAACGATTGAGCTATCTTGTAGAACAACTTTTAGACATCAGAAAATCAGAAAGCGGAACACTTGCTCCCAGATTACAGTCGGAGGATTTGGTTTCATTCACCAGGAATGAAGTCGCTCATTTTACATATGCGCTTAAGAAAAAGGGATTGAAATTGAAAATCAAAACTTCGGATGACAAAATATTGGCAAGGTTTGATCCTGGAATGATATCCAAAGTATATTTCAATATTATTTCAAATTCAATAAAATATACCGAAAAAGGTAGAATTGAAATAAGCATCAAAAGGATTAATAAGGATAGCAATGAAATATTGCGGGATTCCTCATTCTCTTCATATGTAAAGGTTGAAATTTCGGATACCGGGAAGGGAATATCCGGCAGCAAGAAAGAAAAGATTTTCGAACGGTTCTATCAGGATCAAAGTCAGAGTGAATATGGATACGGCATAGGATTGTCACATACCAAAGAATTAATTGATGCTCATCAGGGTTTTGTTGAAGTAGAAAGTGAGGAAGGATCTGGTACCACGATCCGATTTTTTCTTCCTGATAAGGATATTGTTGTTGATATTGAAAAAACGAGTTCTGGAATTTCAAGTACAGAAGACCTTTATATCGATAGTGATAGAGATATTGAAGTGTACACAACCAGCCTAAATAAGTCGGCAAAAACAATTCTTATTGTGGAGGATAACGACGACATGCGGCTCTTCATTACAAATGAATTCAAGTCGGAGTTCAATGTTCTACAGGCTCCCGATGGTGTTGAAGGATTGAAGATCGCAAAATCAATGGTTCCCGATATAATAATCAGCGATATTATGATGCCCAATATGGATGGCATTGAATTTTGCCAAAACATAAAATCAAATATTAAAACTTGCCATATACCGGTAATCCTTTTAACGGCAAAAATTGACGCGGATACGAAATACAAGGGGATAGAAACAGGTGCTGATGATTTTATTCCAAAACCTTTTGAAATTGAATACCTCGCATTAAGAGTTAAAAATCTCCTGCACTCCAGAGAAGAATTGCGTAAATTGTTTCAAAAGAGTTACTCAATTGAGCCTTCAGCAGTAGCAGTAACTTCTCTTGACGAAAAGTTCTTATCATCTTTAAAGAAAGCCATTGAAGAAGGCATATCAGATCCGGACTTTTCAATTAGCTCCCTTGAAACCGAGCTTGGAATGAGCCATGCAAACTTTTATCGGAAAATAAAAGGCTTAACAGGAGAATCCGGACAGGAATTATTGCAGAATATGCGAATGAAAAGAGCTCACCAGATCATATCAGAAAAAAAAGGAATGCGCATTGCGGAAGTTGCATACATGGTAGGTTTTGCGAATCCAAAATATTTCAGCAAATGCTTTAAGGATAAGTTTGGTTACATACCCTCCGAAATTAAGCATGATGATGAATAGCTTTAATGCCTTTCTTTAGCCTCTTATAATTGCCCGTCAACTATATCCAATTCCCGGAAATCAAAAAAATCAGTTTTATAGTTCGATCAGTAATACTATAAATGAGTTCAAGCTCAGTTATTGATTACCAGAGGAATTGACAGATTAGCCAGTCTTATTGCCACCCCAAAATGCAGAATTGAGGTGACGAGCAAATTTTCACCTTAAATGAAATATTATTGCCCCAAGAGAACAAATATTTTACCAATATGGACAATTGTTTGGATATGCTTTACTTGTTACATCAATATATTTGTGAAGTAGTGATTCAACTATTTTAATTTGCCAACCGAATGATTTTAGTTAAGTTTTAATGAAAAGAATTTCTCAACAACGATTAGAAAAGCTCATAGAAGGGAAGGTTAAGCTGATACCTTTAATTATAGCAGTACTTATAACAGTTTTTTTTTTAGCAAAGCTATTATATGATTTAACCCTTAATTAATAAAGAATCTACAGAAAGGTTTATCTGTCAACTTTTATATTATTAGGTTTCAGCTGAAAAACAATTACAATATACCGATTTGGTTAGTTGGTTAGTTTGAGAAGTAAAACAAAGGAGAAGTAGTAAAAAAGGAGTAGCTGCAAAAAAGGTCGGTGGGTAAACCACCGACCTTTTAAAGCGAAACACTAAAAATAGTATTACTGTAGTGAAAACTTGACATATTTAAATTTTATTAACTAAAGCATCAAACTATGAGACTAAAACTTACCATTTTTGCTTTGATGTTCTTGTTCTTGGGCGTTCTCGTGAAAGCTCAGGTAACACAGGACACAATTAATTATTTAGTCATTACGGAGTGGCGGGGAGACATTCTATTCAGTTAAGTCGTTTTAAAATCGGATCCTGGGGTGGTGGATCTACCATTGTAAATGGTCAGACCAGCGACGAGGATTACTGGATCCCCGTTGATTCTTCATACAAGTTGGCACCTGGCAAATCTTTTTTGTTAGCTGCATGGAATGAGTATTCTGTCAGAAAGTATAATGATGGCTTTTACGACGATTTCTCAGAAAGAGACCAGCAGCAAAATGTGCTGGAAGCAGCAGACATCCTTGTTGATTTGGAGGAGGGGTTAGACGACGGAACTGATATGGCTACTCCGGGATTAAGTGGTCCCTTTAATGAACAATGGGGTCCTGGAGCTAATGGTTTTTTTATTGAATACCACTTTCCAAATGGCGACTCTATTTTAGTTGATCAGGTGTGTGGTATGTTCACCGGTGAAAATGGTCAGAACCTTGACCGCACATCAGCCCATGGTGGATATGATGTTGCCGGCGTTTTAAAGGGAACAGGAAATTCTTACCTCATACGCAGAAATAATGTTACAAAAGGAAACCTCGATTTCGCCAACGCACGTGGAACCGGATTGGACGATTCAGAATGGATTCCCATTCCAATTCATGGTAGTTCATGGAGATCGGCACCCTGGACAGTAGGAAATCAGGGCGATTTTAACCTTGATGCAACTACCCTTGAGTCGGCAAACATTCTAGTTGATTTTGCCAATAAAAAACTTACGGTTCCCTGGGGAGTGCGTCGTGGAGATAACATCATGGAGCATTTTACGAAAAAACCGGGAATTGGCTGGGAATATATAGTTGGTCCGGTAGATTCTCTATCTCACGCAGTTCAAACTGGTGATCAATTGGTTGTTTACGTTTGCGGAAACGATTTGGACAAGGCGGTTTTCGATATTGTTGCCGCTGATCCCTCTGCTAGTGCAAATGTTCTTGTGCCTGTTTCAAATGAAGATCCTAATGGGGGTTGGAGAGATGCTTTTGAATCTGGTTCAATGGACTGGCCCAGAATTATGGAATATGGTACCGGAAAAGTGGATACAATTTCAGGTGTCAGAAAGGGTATTCCTTTTGCAACTCGCGTAGACAGTTTGCTTGAGCGTCTTCAAAAACCTTCAAATTCTCAATGGCTGATAGTATATGCAGGAGAAGAAAAACCCGATTTGTCACATGGGGATAAAATTAAAGTTACTGCACAGAATGGTTCAGTTAAGGAATACTTTATTAAAATGCGTGATTATGAACCCAGCCGTATTGCAAAGCTGAACGCCATAAGTTGGCCGGATATACCTGAGTTCTATAAAGGTCTTTTCGGATGGCAAGGTGACACAATTCCTAATTTCGGTCCGGAGATTTTTAATTACTCAATAATTGTTCCTCAACTCAGTGAAGGTATTCCTGCCCTTGTTGGTCAATTACAGGATTTGAACTCCAAACTCGAGGTGAAGCGCGCAAGAAGTCTTGTGGGTTCCCCGGAAGATCGTACCATCAAATTTATTGTAACTGCCGAAAACGATACAGTTGTTAACGAATACAACGTAATTCTCAACAAGGAGTTTTTACCTGACAATGTTCAGCCCAATTATGCAGATCCAATTTTATCTGAAGTTGTTATTAATGTTAGCTGGGCTGGAAATGATTATCTTGAAATTTATAACCCGGGTAATCAACCGCTTGATTTGAGCAATTACATGATAGTAGGTTATGAATCACCAGATCCTGTTGTTGCAATTTCTGAAAAACGTGCTACTGCATGGCCAATGAGATATGAAAAGTATATCCCCGGCTTAAAGTGGGAGGGTTCTGAAACCTGGTCGGCTCAGCAATATTTTGCACTGCCTGACCTTTCTGTGAATAAAATGCTGGAACCCGGCGATGTATTTGTATTGGGGAATGTAATGAATGGTAATGGAAGCGCTGATCAGGATTGGAACTGGCCCGGTTATTATCAGACCGATGTACAGTTTAATTCATTCTCATCTACTAATGGAAAGTATGTTATTTCCAACCAGTGGGGCGAAGAATGTGATGAAAATGGTACGCCAATGAGTAAATGGTATAGTGCACACATCTTCCTATTCAAAATCCGCAATGATTCCGTTCGTCAGGGCTTGAAATCTGCTACTGACCCTAATGACTTTGAATTAATTGATGTAATTGGTATGGCTGCTTCGGAAACATGGAAAGTAGGAGGTATTACACACGGTTCACCGTTTAGTATTGGCCGTAAACCGGAGATCAATAAAGGGAATCCTATTCCTGGTGCAGGATTTGGACCAACCCGTGAGGAAGCAGAATGGAGAGTTTGGGACGGCGACTATTGGTCAGCTTTAGGTTTTGGATGGCCATGGAGTCATTATAACATGGAGAGCGACTTAGGAAAGCACTTTGCAAATCCTCCAACAGCTTATATGTCTACAGTAAGTTCATTGAGTTACCTGGTAAGTGAAGGTTTCTCAATGAATGAAGAGATCATGGGTGTAACCACGGGAACTACAGTTGATGATTTCCTGGGAAATCTAATCAAACCAGATACAGGTCAGGTACTTACACTTACAAGCACTGCAAGTGGTGCGGTATTGTTGGGTAGCGCATTGTTATCCAATAACGATACCCTTACAGTTATCTCTGCAGACTCAACAAATATCAGTAAATATATCATTGATGTTACTGCAGATGGCTTAAGTTCAAATGCTTTGATCACTTCAACCAGATACACTGTTGAAGTAACAACCCAACCATCAGGAAATGAACCGGGTGTTGCCATGATTACTGGAATACCTTATGGCACCTTATTGGAAACTGTTGTAAAGAATCATCTGAAATACCCAGCCGGTTCTTCGAAGGAAGTTATCGACAATAATGGAGCCTATTTACCCTTTCAGATACTAAACTTTGATACGGTATATGTTAGCCTTACCGTGAATGATAAGGTATTTATTAAGGTAGTTGCAATGGATGGAAAAACAAGCATCATCTATCAGCTTGTTCCGGAATCTTCAGCAAGCGACGCCTTCGTGAATTCAAACATATTCTCGGTTAATCAGTCTACCTTTTTAATAGCAGATGTCCCTCTCGGTATTACTACCGGCACATTCATGGCTCAGATTATACCTGCTCCGGGAGCTACAATTATCCTTGTAGATAAATCGGGCTTCGTAAGAACCAATGGTGGGGTGGCACTCGATGACAGGCTGATCGTTACTTCTGAGGATGGTACCAAATCGGTTGTGTATTATCTCTCCGTGCTTAATCCAAATGGGGTATATTTAGCCTACCTCTTATCAACTGTTTATTCGGTTGACCAGGTAGATTATAATGTGACTGTTCCCGTTGGAACAACTCCTGAAGCATTTGCAACCAAGATTACATTATCGGTTGGTGCGACTATGGAAATATTGGATGCAAATGGGAATGAGAAAACCAGCGGAGCCCTTGTTGCCGGAGATCAGGTTATGATTACCTCAGGTGATGGAGCTGCTCAGGTTAGTTATACCATAAGTATTTCTACAGGTGTCAAGAATCCTCAAAATTCAATGATTGAAATGTTCCCAAACCCATCTACCGGAATTTTAAACGTAACGGGCCTGAAAGTGGGTCAAACCATTAAGGTGATGAATTCAGCGGGTATGGTTATAGAAACTATCAATGTTGCTAATACATTTGAGGTAATAAGCCTTGATAGGCATGCGGCTGGTATTTACCTTATAATTGTAGGTGAGAATGAGAAATTAATTGGTAGATATAAAGCTATCAAATATTAATCCTCATAAATTTTCAAAAAAGAATAAGACCGTTTAACAAACGGTCTTA
>JAIFNN010000099.1 GCA_020047715.1 Bacteroidota bacterium
ACACAGGATCTTCACAAATCCCTCGAGAAAAAAATAGCCGAATACTTTGGCACGGAAGACACTATTCTCTATGCTGCCTGCTTCGACGCTAACGGTGGGGTTTTTGAGCCTTTGCTGGGTGAGAACGACGCGATTATCTCGGATGAGTTGAACCACGCTTCAATTATCGATGGCGTAAGACTTTGTAAGGCACAAAGGTATCGCTATAAAACCGCCAACATGGAAGACCTGGAAGAGCAGCTGAAATTGGCACAGGCCCAACGCTTCCGCCTGATCGTTACCGACGGGGTTTTCTCCATGGACGGACATGTTGCCCCTGTGGACAAAATCGTTAAACTGGCCGAAAAATACGATGCAATGGTTATGGTTGATGAATGCCACTCTGCGGGTGTAGTGGGCAAAACCGGAAGAGGCGTCACCGAATTATACAATATCCGCGGTCAGGTAGACATCATCACCGGCACGCTGGGTAAGGCATTCGGGGGAGCTATCGGCGGATTCACCACCGGCCGAAAAGAAATAATCGAATTGCTGCGCCAGCGTTCCAGGCCATATCTGTTCTCGAATTCCATCCCTCCTTCCGTAACCAACGCAGGAATCCGGATGTTCGACATGATGAGCAAAACCGCTGAGTTGCAAAACCGCCTTCATGAAAATACCGAATATTTTGTGTCCAAAATGATCGAGGCCGGATTTGACATAAAACCCACCAAATCTGCCATTTGCGCTGTGATGCTCTATGATGCGAAACTCTCGCAGGATTTCGCAGCCAGCTTGCTGAAAGAAGGTATTTACGTGATCGGCTTTTATTTCCCGGTGGTGGCAAAAGGCCAAGCCCGCATCAGGGTGCAGCTTTCAGCAGCTCACAAACGGGAACATCTCAACAAAGCCATTGCGGCATTTACCAAAGTTGGAAAAGTATTAAAGGTTATAAAGTGATTCCTATCGTAAACGCGGTTCTGTAAGGATCATAAGATTACTCTGAATTCTTATTCAAAACTGAATTTATAACCATCGCTTTTTTTGGAACCGGTTTTAAAAAGTAAGGCTTGTGTGATATAAACGCAGTTGCCCAATGCTTCAGGTCGCTTTTCACCTTTTACAACAAGTCTGACTTTATGTTCTCCGGGTTGGAGATTCAACACATGCCACATACTTGTTGTGTGTTCCTGGTTCGCAAAAAAGTAATAGGTATCAATACTGCGGTGCAAAATTCCATCCACATATACATCGGCTTTACCTCCATCTCTGACCCAGTTTCCTTCAATGGATAACCCTGTCCCATTGAAAGTTAATTCGAGTTCATCACCAGCATTTTCAGCATACAAAGATTGGTCGGCCAGCACATTATCCGGCCATGATACCCTCTGAAAAGTTTTCCAGTCTCCGGTAAACTTCCATGCAGAGGTATCAAAAATGGATACCGCCTTATCAAAAACAAGATCGGGATATGAAACCTCATTAGCAGGTGCTTCAGGGACTTGGGATTTGATGCTAATTTCATGATCTGTAACGCTTCCACCGTTTGAGGTAATCAGTTCAAGAGCATACTTGTAGGTGTTGCTTACTGCCGAATTAAAAGTATAAGAAGTATTGACAAATAGCGAATCCCCTGCAGATGAAACTCCTTCCTGCATGTCGGAGGGTAATCCGCTGAAGCCTTTGATCACCCCAAGTACTGCCATAGCATTGGAAGGATTGCAATCGGAGTCTTGTCCGCATCGGGTTGCTATTTCAAGTGTTTTAAGGGGATCACCCTCACCGTACAATAAACCCATTGCAATATATGCCCCATTGAGCTTTGCGTCGATATTAAAGCTACTTCCTGCCCCACAAATATCAACATCGCCCCATTTGCTTTCAAGTTCGCTCCAAGCTGCCTGCCAGTTGTCGGAATAATACCCGTGCAACTTAACGACATCCCTTATAATTTTTGCATAATCGCTTTCAGCAGGAATGGACAACAGAGCTTTTTCAATAATTCTTGGAATATCGGTTTCGAAAAAGGCCTCAGCGTATAGGGCAGCAACAAATATGCCACCATAAATTCCATCACCGTAGTTCATAATACGGCCAATTTTATCTGCCATGAGAGTAGCCGTCTGGGGCATTCCGGGGCACATAAACCCGATATAATCGGATTCAATCTGAAAATCGATATCGTCGGAATGCATACTATATTCAGGACTACCAGAGGCGGGAGGGAAAATACTGTCGTAGTAGTTTTTCCTCGCTTGCATATTTGCATGCCATAACATATAACCGGCTTTAGCGAACATCTCATGGAACTTTTTTGCAGGTGCATCGATTCCATACTGATCCATGGTCATCATAAAAGTAAGCTGAACATAAATATCATCCTGCCACATACTTTGCCAGGTATCGCTGGGTTTCCAGCGGATTGAATCTTCATAGATTTTACCCTGTGCCCTGAATTCTGTAGGAGCACCATAGGTTACACCAATCATCTTTCCAGCCCAGCCCCCTGCAATTTTGTCTCTTAAAACCTCTGGGCTTATGGTTACGGTAGTTTCAGTTGTGCTTTTACAAGAAACTGTCGCAAATAAGATTAAAATCAAAATTTTTGGGAAAATGCAATTTCTCATTTTTTTACGTTTTAAAGTAATCTGTTTTCTGATATCTTAACCTGTACTTTTAATATCCTTTCTGATCTTCCGGCTATGTCCCGGCTGGTTTCCTTATCAAGGGTAAGTCCTCCGCAACGCATTACTTCACCCCAGTTGTAATGCACACATATCCCCTCATGATTGTCCATCATGTATTCAAATGGAACTCCGCAGAAACTGAATTTTAAAAAGGGGCTGCGCATCATGTCTTTACTGCTTTTCCGGGGGAGGATAAACTCCTGCTTCCTTAACAGTGATGGCTGAATGCAAATCTGACCTTTGTCAACTAGTATACCCAGTTCGATCCAGCGACACAGAATGTCCTCTTTCACCTGCCCCGTCATGCCCGGCTGTTGAACTCCCAGCATCGATGGGGTGTGCGAGTATGGGTCGGTTGTAAAAGCCCCGTAATTCTTCGGGCTCTTGTGCAAGCCTATTCCATCTTGAATTTCACGGTAGTGTAGGGCTAATTGTTTTATTATCTCGGGGGATTGGCTTTCAGCCACCGCCTTTTGAATTATTTCCCCGGTGCATAGCAGCAACTTGGAAACCATGTGCCAATAAATACAACCCAAACCCTCGTATTTGAAGAAAGTCCCTGAGCGACCGGTAAATGACTGGTGATCAAAAACTTTTTCATAGATCCCCAAAACCTCGCCTATTTCCGCTTCGCTAACGGCTACTCGCCGGCGCAAGCTTATCAGTGCTGATTGCAGGGCCGAGGCATTGTTAAAAGCACTGTTGAAATGAACCAGACCGGCATCATCGCGTAGAACAATTTCCTTGTTGTTCTCTGCCAAGAGTTTTTGAAGGAGTTTTGATTTCTTGAGTTCGTTTTCAACAATAATGTTTTTGTCGAGAAATAGAGGCAACTCCCGATCCGGATAAAGTGTATAACTGTTCTGGTCTTCCCGGTACATGGCACTTTTTCTGAGAGAATCAAGCAGTGAAAGGGACTCCTCGGGTGAAAGGTATCCCGATCCAAGGACAGAAACCTGACCCTCTAGCATTTCATAGAGATTGCGGATAGCAATTTTGTCCTCACTAAAACTGATCAGGTTATAGGAATGGAACAGGCCATCCTTGCGCTGGTTGGAGCGAATGCTGTCGTTTATAAACAAGAGGGAAATCTCAATAAAACCAAGCATTTCCGATTTGTGGAGCGCCTTTTTTACTCCCCCGAAACCCTTGTAGATTTTTTCTCTGTATTCGCTGCCTGCTTCTCCCAAACTATAGACTATTTCCTTTCGGTGTAAATCATCGAACCCCTTTCTCAGATGCTGTTTATTTTCGGCAAAACATTTGCCCACGGCATCGAAAAACGTTTTTAGCTCGACGGAAATATTGTACTCGGGGGTTTGACTGGCTTTGATCAGTTTTGCCAGAAAGTCAAGGTGTCGACGCAAATGATACAAGGTTATCATCGACACGCCATAGCCGGTAAGGGCATTGTTTGCGTCGTTCCAATCGGGTCGTTGCGTGTTCATCCAGATTCCGGCATCGGGAATAAAGTTGCTAAGCTTGGACAGCACGCTGACGAGGATTTTCTCGGTCAGGTTGACAGTATAAATCCGGCCATCGGAAGTTGTAACCAATTTCCCATCAGCCCCGGTGGATGAGGCATTCCGCAGAAGTTTAGCATTCAGCTCTTCATCAAACACTATACTGTCCTGAGGATTTTTTACAATTTGCAGGAAGGGTTTTATGCGGTAAGGAACGTTGGCATACACGAAAACCTCCTTGGTAAACCAGGCGTCCAGCTCCCCCGGGAAAAACTTCTCGGATAATTCAAGGAGCTTCAAAAGGTAAATGATTTGGTGATCGCCCCAATACCCGATATTCGACCAGGGATCGGAAGGATCGTGTATCTCCCAATCAAAGCCTTCGCGGCTCACGCGGTACGGGTTATAACCATCGGCCGTGGAAGCGTTGAGAAACTTGCTGATCATAGCGCGGGTAAAGAGCGGGTACGACATGGCCAGGGCTTCCCAGTTTTGGAAAATATCCCTCCAGTTTCCCTGGTATGAGAGGGCACTGCTCCCATCTTCATTCTTGATGTTTATTGAAAAAATATTCCACGGGCGGCTGGGATCGCCATGGCGCCTGCTGAAGGAGATGGGAAGATATTCGAACACAAGTCGGTAAAATTCGGGGTCGGAAGAATCCTCTGCTTTTTTAAGCAAGGCGGAATACTCAAAAAACTCTTCAAAACCTTCCAACAGTGGAGTATATTGAGTTGCAAGGGTCCTGTTAAATTGCTGCAGGTGAAGCATGAAATCGGCTTTGTTGATGCGATAGGCATCCCTGAACAAGCCTCCTCTCATAACGTTGAAAAGTACGTTAGAAAAGTGCCGGCCTGAAACAAGTTTATCGGCGCATTCCTGAATGCCATCGCTGCTGCAAACGATGTTTCGAAGGTTTTCGGTTCCCAGCTCCACATCCTCAAGGACGTGGCGGTGTAATTTCAGCGGCTCTTTAAGGTTCAATATCAAACGCTGAACATCGGAAGAGTCTTGCCGGGTCTCAGCAACCATAATCCATTCATGATTTTTTCCGGGAGACAGGTTCAGAGAGGCATTAACTAAAAAGGCCCCACGGGTGCCACGGGTCCCATTCTCTTCCTTCAATACCTTACCTTCCCGGAAAGAATCAAGCTGTGCTGTGCTAAGGAGGATTTTCGGCGATTTGATTCCGTTTGTCCAAACCGTTGTGACACGAAGAGCTTCACTTGGCTCAGCCCTGTCGACCGGAATGGACGACATCCGGAACAGTCCCAGATTGGAGCCCTTCACCAGCTCATTTTTCTTGTAGGCATCCATTAGTGTGGAGAACTGCGCCTGGGTTTGCCGTTGGATACCGAAGGGGAGAATGTTCTGTATCCCATCGAGGATTTCAATCCCTATCTTTTCTTTCGAATTGTTACTGATTTCAGCTTTTCTTACCCATCCAAACTTGTCGGAATTCATCCAGGAATAGCGAAAGACAATGTTAAGATCGTGGTTGCACTCTTCAAAAACAAGTTTGTTTCCGGGAATGTTTTTATAGAGATTGGATGAAGTATTGTAAATCAAAGAATATCGTGCCGAGAAAGGTTCCCATAGATACTGCCGCTCATTTGAAGTACAGATGAGAATAGTTTTGCTTCCGGTGTTTTCGGAGGAATCATGGATTTTATCGTCGGTGTAATAAGGAAACAGAGCATTTTCGGGATTTATCCGACCTGCTGTGAGTCCGCCGTTGCTGGAAACATACATCCAATGGTCGGAATTGCTTACAATGCTCATGAGAAAGGGTGGCATCCGGTTGAAATTACGTATGCAATAAAAATCCTCATTCCCAATGTTAACCATCTCAGATGTTGGCGCCCCAGAGGAAATCTTCAGCGGACTGTTTCCAATATACAAGCTTGATTCTCTCATGTTTCTAAATCAAATTTTATAATTTGCCAACCGTGTAACCAAACAAATTCTTTCTGCTCTACTCAATTATTCAACCCTGAAGGGGAAATTAACTGTGGCCGCATGATTCTTGCCGTCGAGTATATAAACAAAGAGACGGTAATTTCCGGGATTTGTAGGAGCATTAAATACAACCTTCTCGGGACTGGCTTGTTTAATCAGTTCATTCAAGGCTTCGGGACGGGTCTCAAAATCCCCGCCATCTTTTAGGTCAGTGCTTTCATGGAGAACTTCAGTGCGCACAGAGAGAGTGTCGTTGTCAGTGTCGACGGCTTGTATGGATGAAACATATTCCTGACCGGCTTTAAGTTTGATGTTGTCAAAGCGGGTTTTGCCGTTCAGAGTAGCAGACAGTATCGAAGGACTGCGGTTTTCAGGCCAACTTCCAGTCCAGAATTTATGCATCTGGTCAATAGCTTCGGTTTCCTCACCATTTTCGGTGAAAAGGCCGTACCAGGTTGGTGTTCTTTCCTGCTTTTGTCCCCACAAAAAGACAAATGATCCCATGCAATTATTGGCATCAGCCAGGATGGCCTTCTCATATCGTTCGGCAATTGCAATGGCTTTTTCGGTAGAGGTTTGTTCTATCGGGGCATTCCATTCGGTCGATCCTACTTCCCAATGTCCTGTAGCACCCCACTCGGTAACGATGTACGGACCAGTATAACCGGCATTGCTAAGGCGTTCGGGGAGGTTAACGATATCGCCATACATTTGAACTGAAAGGAAATCGATATCCGGACAGTTTGCAGCAATATAATCGACTTCATTCTTTCCAATACCGGCAAGCATTGTTGTGGTAGGGTGGTTTGGGTCAACTTCGTGAATCATGGCAGCGATATCCTGAACGGCGTCCCAAACCTTATTGTTGGTTGCGCGGAGGTTCAACTCGTTACCGATACCCCATCCAAGCAAGGCGGGATGATCTTTTAGGGCCGTTGTAATCGAAGCCGTGACGCTCGCGAGCCACTTCAATACCCATCATTACCATTATTCCGTGCTTTTGTGCTTCATCAAGAACTTGGATACCACTCCGTTGTCCATTATCAACACGCCAAGTGCGCATTGCATTGGCACCATGCTGAGCCAGAGCTTCAATATTGCCGAATTCGCAACCTCCCCCGTTAACAAAAAATTCCTGACCGTTGACATACAAGCGGCTTTTCCCATCAACGTTTTTCAGTTCAACTTTTGCCGCACCCGCAGCGGAGTTTTCTTTAGGGCCGGAATTGCACCCACTCATAACCAATGTGAGCATCGTAAAAAGAATTATTGCAGTTTGTTTCATGACTGATATTTGTTTTTTC
>JAIFNN010000149.1 GCA_020047715.1 Bacteroidota bacterium
CTGAGAAATATGGTAAGGGCTATAACAGGCACAATGCTTAAAATAGGGAGCCACAAAATCCCGGTCAGCGCACTGGAGGAAATCATCCAAAAAAAAGACAGAAGTGCTGCCGGCATGTCGGTAGCTGCAAAAGGGCTGTTTCTTACTGAAATCAGGTACAATAATGTGAGCTTGCCTGAAAACAGCTTTCACCTTCTCAACGAATCTGTTTTTTTCTGAAAATGAAAATTGCCCTGAAAATGTCGCGTTTCAGGGTTTCGTTGTAACCCGAAAACAAGTATTCCAACTCCGAAGTTTGTACTGCTGTGAATCGGATGTTGCTTTCCGGTAGACTCTCGCTGAGGTAGTTGATTGTTATTTCTTCCGCCTCAACATCTTTCCAGAGTTCACCTGGAAGTAGATCGGCACAGTATTCTACATATTTCGCATTGTTTACATGCTGGTAAATATCGATATCCGAAGTATTAACCTGCCGGGTCTTTTCAATTCCCTTTTCAGCAAATGCAGGAATCCTTTGGGGTTTCCCACTACCTGAACTTACTCCTCTTCGGGGGATTTTCTGATACTCTGCAGTAATCCGGTTAGGCCGATGATTTGAAGCATTTATCAATAGCCAGCTGGTGCTTCCGCAGATAATCTGTTTCCCTGATTTATCGAGAAGTTCAAAGTCCCTGAAGGCAAAGGGATCCTCGTATTCGTTGCCCCATGTATTAAGAGTCAGTTCGTCGCCCCATGCAGGGTAAAAAGCTACTTTGATTTTCAATCCGGAGAGTATCCATAATTTCCCTATGTCCAAAAGGTCCTTGTAACCGATTCCACAGGCATTGGAATGCAACCATGCACTTTCCTGAAGAAAACTGGCTATAACATTGATTTTGAGCTTTCCGAAACGGTCGGAATGATAGGAATGAACCTTGTAATGATCGGTCCAGAATTCGGGGGAGGGCATTATGGCTGTCTTTTGGTTTAACTGCAAATATAGGGATTTGAAAACCGAGTCTGTTTATTTAGGTCACGATTCATTGGAACCCCAAATCTCCCAAGCTTTAAGTGCTTGGTATTCAAGCATCTTAAGCCCGTTGCATGTAACAGCTCCCCTATCGATTCCGTTTTGAAGAAATTTGGTAATTGCGGGGTTATAGACCAGATCGAATAAAACATGATCCTTGCCAAGAAACTCATAGGGAATAGCAGGGCAATCCAAAATTTTCGGATACATCCCCAGGGGAGTCGTATTTACAATTAGTTTGCAGTTTTGTATCAAGTCATGGGTCAGAGAATCGTAGCCAAGAGATGATTTTGAGCTGCTGCTTACGAACGCATAGGGTATTCCCATTTTCTTCAGAGAGTAGGCCACAGCTTTGGAGGCTCCTCCTGTTCCGAGGATCAGAGCCTGTTGAACACTGTGCTTATTCTTGAGCGTTTCCTGCAGTGAACGGGCAAATCCGTAAGCATCGGTGTTAAATCCCCTTAAAATCCGGCTCTCCCCCGCTCCTATAAATTTAATCGTGTTTACAGCTCCGATTTCTGCCGCAACAGGATCAAGCTCATCGAGAAAAGCAATGATTTTTTCTTTATAGGGAATTGTAACGTTAAGTCCCTGAAGATCGGGTTGAGTATCAATCAAACTGCGAAACTCATCGATGTTTTCAAGGGGGAAGTTTCGATATTCGACAGTCTGCAGGTTTTCGTCAGCGAATTTACGGGTGAAAAAATCCTTTGAAAACGAATGACTTAGAGGGTATCCTATTAAACCATACATGGGAATTACAACTTTTTATCCTGAAACTGCTTTGGCAGGAAATCAAAAAGGGTATCTCCCCTTAAGCCAAGTCGCAAGGCTTCCAGGGCAACCACTTCATTAGTTGCTATGTTTCCCAGGTTCACATTTGCACCCAAAAGGCGGATAAACCAGGTTTGTTGTGCTTTGTTTGGCGCCTCCCAAAGGACCTTGTCGACCGACACATGATCGATAATATCGTCGATCAAGGATGTGTTTGCCGAACCGTCTGAATTGTAAATTCCAATGGTTCCGCTTTCGCGGGCTTCGGCAATAACTTTCCAAGCGCCAGCCTCAAGTTCGGCTTTCATAAAGCTCACCCATTCTTCGGGTGGAATTTCCACGTCTTTAACTTTCGATCCCACTTCGGAAAGAACGGTGAAGTCTTTGCTTAGTTTCTGAATATATTCGAGCTTTTCATTGTGATCAAGCAAAATGGAGCCGTCGGATACCTCAACGAATTCAAGCCCTGATTTGGAAACAAATTGACGGTACTCATCGAACATCCCCCGGATAATAAAAAGCTCGAAAAGGGTTCCCCCGAAATAAGGCTTCATGCCAGCTTTTTTGTAGACCTGGATTTTCTCTTTTAATTGATTGTTTATCAAGGCAGTCCCAAATCCAAACTTTACAAGATCGGTGAATTCAGCACTGCTTTGAACAAAACTTTCAGCTTCTATAAGGCTGAGACCTTTATCCATCATCATAGTTAAGCCTGAATCCCTGTCTTTTGTGGTTCTTTCGGGCAGAAACGGTATTTGTACGTTCATTTGAAGGTTGTTAGCGAGGGTTTTTGAGCAGTTTTTGGATCTTTTTGTTATGCAATCCTTCGGGATAAAGTTTGTAGAACTCATCAGCTATGGTCTCATCAATTACGAAAGCCTTTTGCAGAGCCAATAGCCCAAGAGTCGAACCGGAAAGGCGGAAATGACATGCTGCCTCCAGGCTGAGGAGTTCAGGGTCTTCTGCATTGATAATGAAGGCTTCGCTGATTGTTTCCAGGGAAAGCAGGTAATCCAGCTGAAAAAAGTAAATTTTACTCAGGTTGAACCAGGCCTGCATATCTTTTGGATCGAGCAGCAGGGTTTGTTTGTAACATTTGATGGCCTCAGGAATCGCCTCTGTGGTTTCATAGCTTTCGCCCAGATGGAACCAATAATCCGAATTCGAGTCGTCAAGTTCAATTGCTTTGAGAAGATACGAGATAGCATCAATAGTATTTCCTTTTGCAAGATAAGCAAGTCCGGCGCCAAACCAACCCTCGGGGAAGCTGTCATCGATTTCGATTACCTTCTTATAGGTTTTTAGGGCCAGATCGTTAGCTTCGATTTGGTCGTAACATTCACCAAGATAGCACCATCCCTGCACATGATCGTCCTCAAGACTCAAAAAATCGTGATAAACGGCTATGGCGTTGACAAAGTCGGAGTCGTTGGCGTAAATATTGGCCTTATTGAAATATGCCGAGGCGTACGAAGGATTCACGGATATCGCAAAATCATATGCTTCCAACGCTTTCTGGGGCTGGTTGATTTTATAATAAACCACACCCAGATTATACCAAACGTTGTCGGAGAAAGGATCCTCATCGAGATACTTGTTATAAAACTCTATGCTGGTGGCATATTCGTGCATCCTCTCGTAATAGAATCCCAAATCGTAAAGAATGGTAAGGTTCTTGGGCTCGAGACCAAAAGCTATTCGAAGATACTTGATAGCCAGGTTGATTTTTCTGGCGTTTTCGAAAGCCATGGAAATGTTTATAAGGATTTCAACCCTGTCGACTTCTGTTTTCCCCAGAGCTATATCAAACTGCTTTTCAGCCTCGGGAATTTTCCCCAATTGCGCCAAAGCAGTGCCGCGAAGAAGAAAAATATCTGCATTGTCGAGATCCCATTCGGGAATCTCCTTGAGCTTGTCAATAGCCTGAGACGGTTGATTTGTCTCAAGGAATATCTGAATGTGTTTTATTGTAATATCACTCGAACCCGGATGTTGCTTTTCTGCAATATTGATGGCTTCATAGGCCTTCTTGAAATTGCGTATATCGAGGTAATAATCGATAATCTGCTCAAATTCCTCAATATCAAAAAAATAAGATGACTTTCGTTCCACCATATCCTCAAAACGTTCAAGAACCTGCCGGAATTCGTCTTCATCTTGCATTTGTTCCCTGTGTTTGTCCATGTATAGGAATTTTGTTCAAAAGTAGTTATAATTTGGTTTCGTCCGTTCTCTTGGATATGAAAGAAATAAACAGTTGTTAATAACTGATTGGGAACATCAGCGCTTCAAGTCTATACCCCCCTCCTGTTCCGGCGCAAAAATCTGTGTGACACGGAGGTCAAGAATGGCTTATATTTCTGTTGGTTCTTCAATCAATTTTCTATATTTTTGCAGGCGTTAATAAATAAGGAATATGTTTGAGAATTTATCGGAAAGATTAGAGAAATCGTTTCAAATACTTAAGGGCCAGGGGAAAATCACGGAAATCAATATTGCCGAGACCCTTAAAGACGTAAGAAGAGCCTTGCTCGACGCCGACGTTAACTACAAGGTTGCCAAAACCTTTACGGATACGGTCAAGGAAAAAGCAATAGGCCAAAATGTTCTTACCTCGCTCAAGCCCTCCCAGCTCATGGTTAAGATCGTCCACGACGAGCTTGTTGAGCTTATGGGAGGTTCAGGGGTAGAGGTGAATCTTAAAGGAAATCCTGCAATAATTCTAATAGCAGGTTTGCAGGGATCGGGTAAAACCACTTTCTCAGGCAAGCTCGCAAAATATCTGAAAAGCAAAAAGGGCCGTAATCCTTTGTTGGTTGCAGGCGACGTTTACCGCCCTGCCGCTATTGAGCAGTTGAAGATTCTTGGTGGACAGATTGATATCCCTGTCTACACCGAAGATGGCAATACCGATCCGGTAAAAATCGCCAAAGCAGCTGTCAAACATGCCAAAGCCCTGGGCCATAATCTTGTGATCATCGATACAGCCGGGCGTTTGGCCGTCGACCAGGAAATGATGAACGAAATTGCAGCCATAAAAGCAGCTGTTCAGCCCGATGAGATTTTGTTTGTTGTTGATGCCATGACAGGCCAGGATGCGGTTAACACAGCAAAGGAATTTAACGACCGCTTGAATTTCGACGGAGTAATTCTTACCAAGCTTGACGGGGATACCCGAGGCGGAGCCGCTCTTTCCATCCGGTCGGTTGTTAATAAGCCCATAAAATTTGTGGGGACGGGTGAGAAGATGGATGCATTGGACATGTTCTACCCCGAGCGTATGGCCGACAGGATCCTGGGTATGGGAGATATCGTGTCGCTCGTTGAAAAGGCTCAGGAACAATTCGATTCGGAACAGGCAAGGCAGTTGCAGAAGAAAATCGCGAAGAACCAATTCGGTTTCGACGATTTCCTTACCCAGATCAACCAGATTAAGAAGATGGGGAACATTAAGGACCTCGCCAGTATGATACCTGGTGTTGGTAAAGCTCTAAAGGATGTTGACATTGACGACGACGCTTTCAAGAGCATAGAGGCCATCATACATTCCATGACCCCCAAAGAAAGAGTTGAGCCGGAAATACTGAACGGGAGCCGCAAGAAACGTATTGCCGACGGCAGTGGGACCACAATTCAGGAGGTAAACCGACTGATCAAACAGTTTGAGGAAACCCGAAGGATGATGAAGATGATGAGCAATGGCAAAAACATGGCTCGTATGATGAAAAACCCGATGATGAGACGTTAAAACCTATAAAACCTTTTTTTATGCAACTTATCGACGGGAAACAGACAGCTGCTGACATCAAACAGGAAATAGCCCTTGCAGTAAGCCTAATGGTTCAGGAAGGCAAAAAACGGCCTCATTTGGCGGCCGTCCTGGTTGGTCACGACGGTGGCAGTGAAACCTATGTTGCCAACAAGGTGAAAGATTGTGAGACCGTGGGGTTTCAATCTACATTGATCCGTTTTGAAGACAATGTTACCGAAGAAGAGCTGCTGGCAAAAGTCGATGAACTGAACCAGGATGAGAATGTAGATGGATTTATTGTTCAGTTGCCACTTCCCCGTCATATTTCCGAAAACAAAGTTATTGAAGCCATCGATCCCAAAAAAGATGTGGACGGGTTTCATCCCATAAACCTGGGCAGAATGATGTTGGGAATGCCTGCATTTGTTTCTGCCACTCCTGCCGGAATTATTGAACTCATTTCCCGTTACAACATTGAAACCGCAGGAAAGCACTGTGTTGTTATTGGCCGAAGCAATATCGTTGGCCGTCCTGTAAGTATTTTATTGTCGCAAAAAGCCAAACCCGGAAATTGCACCGTCACGGTATGTCACAGCCGCACCCCGAATATCGCTGATATTACGAGACAGGCCGATATACTTATCGCAGCCATTGGCAGCCCCGGCTTTGTAAAAGCAGATATGGTTAAGGATGGGGCTGTGGTTATTGACGTAGGCACAACCCGTTTACCCTCCGATAAAACTAAAACCGGTTACAAACTTCACGGAGACGTGCTTTTCGATGAAGTGGCGCCAAAGTGCAGTTACATTACCCCGGTGCCGGGTGGCGTGGGACCTATGACTATTGTGTCGCTTTTAAAGAATACTCTTTTAGCTGGAAGGAAGGAAATTTATTAATTTCCGATTTCGAATTGGTTTAACCGTTCTTACATCCTCTCCGGCACTTCGATTCCCAGCAAATACATACCCTTTCGGATCACCTCACCGCAAAGCTTCGAAAGCTCAAGCCGTGTTATAATGCTTGCTTTATCTTCAGCTGTAAGAATAGGGTTTTCGTGATAGAATTGATTGAATTCCCTAGCCAGTTCGAATAGGTGATTTGCTATCAGAGCGGGATTAAGCGATTCGCCCGCTGCCTTTACCGTTTCGGGAAAATCATAAACAATTTTGGCAAGGGCAATTTCTTTTTCATTCAGTGCGGCACGTTCGCCGGTTAAACCCCTCATCTCTGAGGACTTCCGAAGCACAGACTGTATCCTTGCATAGGTATATTGAATGAACGGGCCCGTATTACCATTGAAATCAATGGATTCGCGGGGATCGAACATCATATTCTTTTTGGGGTCTACTTTGAGAATAAAATACTTAAGCGCCCCCAAGCCAATTTGCCTGTAAATCCTCTGCTTTTCCTCATCCGCATATTCGCCAAGTTTCCCAAGTTCTTCCGACATCTGCCGAGCGGTGCCAACCATCTCATC
>JAIFNN010000199.1 GCA_020047715.1 Bacteroidota bacterium
TCAACACCAATAATTTTAAGCCAAATGTATTGTCCATGCTCGTTTGTAGGAATGGGATTTTCGTGAGGAGTAAAAATTAGCCGATAGGGTTTCTCTAAATCACATGCCGATTGATCATTTCTTTGTTCTTCCTCTAAATGCATCGCAATACAAGGTTTCAATTCTCAATAACTTTCTTTATGTATTCATAGTTGTTATTTTCTTCCGAAACAACTGTCATAACGAATGTCTGATCTGTATTTTCAGAAGCATTTAGTTTTCTGCACTCGTCATAAGATATATATGCATACCTGCCGTTATATACTCCAATAATCATGTAATCAGAATCTTTTCTGATTTTTATTTTTTTGGTCGGGAATCTTATAATTCCATTCAGCGATTTATATATCACGGCAATATTTGTTAATTCGAGGTCATTCCCTTTCTCGTCTTTAAATTCTGGAGTGATAGGAACAAGTTTTAATTGAATAGCTTGATCACAATTCCATACACCAAAACCATCAATATTAAAACTTCGGATAAGTTCATTTAGCACCTTCGCATTATAAATTACCTCATTTTGTTTATTAAATATTGCAGTTTCTCTATTTCTAATTGCAATCAGAGCATTCATCCTTTCTATCCTAGCGTTTTCTTCCATGAACTCAATATTTGCCAATGAATCTTCACTAAACCGTTCCATCTCTTCTTTTTCAATGTCAAGCCGCTCAGCATATAATTTTTCATATTCATTTCGTCTTTTTTCAAATACTTTTAGTGCCTTATCATAATCCTTACCTTCAAGTACTGGTCTTGCAGAAAAGGAAATACTACGGTTGTTATTGCTAAATTTAATCACATATAATCCCTCAGTACGGCCTTTTTGCAATTCAACACGCTTCCATTCTTCAAGAGTATCAGAGGGATTAAAATTCTTTTCCTTGGGGTCAATTTGAAATTTCATATTATCATATACAAGCAGTTCTTTGAATGAGGCAGGATCGATCACAATTCTTATAACTGGGCTCAGGTTATTCGCTTTTTCGGGTTTTATAGGGGCAATGATTTCTTGGTTATTCTTGATCTCTGATATAGTGAAATCAGTATCGTCTGATTTTAAATCTGTCACAATGCTTTTTTCTTTATCAATCCAAATACCCTTTAATGTGTCTAAAAAATAAATATTATGGGAATCAGAATTATTACGGCTTACCAGATTAATTTCGGGTTTATTGGAAGGGTTTACAAAAACAGGAACCCCATCTTTAAATGCAAGTATTTCTGCCATGCCTGATGATTCAAATGTATATGACTGACCATCTGATTCATAATCCATTGGAATCCCAGAGAGAAAAAAATCAATTGGCCTTTCAAATTCTCTGTATTTTATCTGAACATTACCTTGGATGATATTGCCATCCTTATCAACAAAAGCATTGGGTGGAAATAATAAAATACTACCTGATTTATAAAAAACAGTGTCACCAAGATTTGCATCAACTATATATTCTTCAAGGGGAATGTTTATGTCTTTTATTGGAGGGACAAGAAAATTATTGGTCTGTTTACAACCAAAGCTGATTAAAAGATAAACTGTAGCAAGAATTAATTTGATCTTCATAATTTCAATTTTTGAATGAATAAATATATCCGTTGTATTTGACAATGCTTTGCCCATCCTTGGTTTCCGCCAATTCAAGATAGCAATGTCCGCTAGAATGAAAGTTAATATTGGCAAGTTCCACCTTCAACCAGAAGACCTTGTCTTTAATTCTTTCCTCTAAATAGGCTCTAATCCCCTTTAAAATTGTATGAGGCGTATAGACTTTCTATTCTTCCATATCGGAGTTTGAAATTCTAATGTATTATAAAACTACTAAATGTTATACAATAATCGGTTATTTACTTGCTGATTATTTCACGCAGAAAAGGAAAGAACCATGATTTGAAGAATTCGGTTATTGATATTAAAAAAACACTTTCTGAATTTCAACTTTAAAAGTGTATTAAGTGGTACTAAGTATACGCATTAGAAATCAAACCCCAAAAAGATAACATCCAAAAAATTTGGATTTATCTTTTTTTTAGTACCTTTTCAGACTGATTTTGGAATCCAAAATGCCAAAAAAACCTTTTGACAGCATATCAATTTTTGTGAAATAAAACAATTATGGATTTTCGGGATAAAACCCAGCAAGAACTCATCCGTGAGTTAGAGGTAGTAAAAGCAGAAAACCTTACTTTAAAAGAAACTCTGGCCGATACCTCAAAGATCTTTAAACAGTCCGAGAACCTGCTCCGGATATGTGAAGGTAATTTGGCTTCACTGCTCGAAAGCACCGGATATTCGATTTGGTCGGTCGATAAGGATTTTAAAATCCTTACCCTTAACCAGCTTTTTAAACGTGAGTTTGCAAAATCCTTTGGAGTTGAACTAAAAAAAGGAGACCGGATCACAGATTTCGTATCAGAGCAGGAAGGCGCGAAATGGAGTCGTCGTTACAAAACCGTCCTGACAGGAAGCAGCCTTACCGAAATTGAGGAATATGACCTTGAGGACGGGAAGTGTTTTTTTGAGGTTACTCTGAATCCAATATGGAACAACGGCGAGGCCAGCGGGATATTAGTCGTGTCGAGTAATATCACCGAACAAAAAAGGGCAGAAAACAAGATAAGACACAGCGAAGAAAAGTATAGAAACCTGGTGGAGACAGCCAGCGACAGCATTTTCTCCTTATCGGAGCATGGGCTTTTCCTTGATGTTAATCACTTCGGCTCCAAAATGCTGGGGCTTTCAAAAAAAGAGATGATTGGGAAACCGATCAGCTTTGTAGATCCGAATTTTTCGGTGGAGGAATTCCTTGAATTCTGGAAGCCAATCCCTTATTATGAACAAAGAATATTCGAGACAACCCACAGGATGTTCAATGGCACCCTGATCCCCGTTGAAGTAAGCGCTCAGAAATACCTTGTTAACGGCAAAACTTTTTATTACGGCATCGCCAGAAATATCACTGAGCGAAAGCAGGCTATAGCAGCCTTGCAAGAAAGAGAAAAAAAACAACTGGCTATTATTCGTACCGCAATGGACGGGTTTTGGCTCCTTAACATGCAGGGACAACTTATTGAGGTTAATGATACCTATTGCAGGATGAGCGGTTATACCGCGGAGGAACTTCTTTCGAAGCACATCAGTGATTTGGATGCATGCGAAGAGGATCATGACGCTCTGATGCATATACAAAAGGTACTTACTCTTGGTCAGGACCGTTTTGAGTCGAAGCATCGGCGCAAAGACGGTAGTGTTTTTGATGTTGAGGTAAGCGTTCAGTACATTCCCTTCGATAAGGGACAACTGGTTTCCTTTCTACAGGATATCACAGAACGAAAAAAGGCCGAGCAGGAACTAATTGTTGCCAAAGAACGTGCCGAAGAAAGCGACCGGCTTAAATCGGCTTTTCTGGCCAATATGAGCCATGAGATCCGAACCCCGATGAACGGCATCTTAGGGTTTACCGAATTGCTTAAAGAGCCAAACCTTCGGGGCGACAAGCAACAGGAATATATAAGAATCATTCAGAAAAGCGGTGCCCGAATGCTCAATATTATTAACGACATTGTGCATATCTCGAAAATTGAGGCAGGGCAAATGGAGGTCTGCAATGTTGAATCGAACATCAACGAGCAGATGGAGTTCATTTATACCTTTTTCAAACCAGAGGTTGAGAGTAAGAACATTACTTTTTCGTTTACGAATTCTTTGTCCGACCAGGAATCCATTATTGTTACCGACCGGGAAAAAGTATATGCCATTCTTACCAATCTAATAAAAAACGCCATTAAATATACCTGTTCAGGGTCAATTGAATGTGGCTACGATTTAAAACCAGTGAAAGGCAAGTCCTCGAGGTCCGGGGCATACGCGGAACTGGAATTTTTCGTGAAAGACACAGGTATTGGAATTCCGAAAGACAGACAAGAAGCAGTATTTGAGAGGTTTGTCCAGGCTGACATTTCAGACAAGATGGCCCTTCAGGGGGCCGGCCTTGGATTAGCCATTTCTAGAGCCTACGCGGAAATGCTGGGCGGCAAAATATGGGTGGAAAGCGAAGAAGGGAAAGGCTCCACTTTCTATTTCACAATTCCCTATAAAACCCAATCATAGAAATCTACTTTTAAAGCCAGAGGAGATATCAAATCCTGCCCTAAGCATCCTAAGGTTTGGTAACCGGGAGATACTTTATGGTGAAATAAAATTTTGATCCCTTGCCAAAATCCGATTCCACCCATATTTTCCCTCCCAACAAGCCAATAAACTCTTTTGAAATAGCTAATCCTAATCCAGCACCACCGTAATTTTCCTGAATAAATTTATTGGCTTGTACGAAGCGTTCGAAAATTTTGGATTGCAACTCTTTAGGCATGCCTATTCCTGTGTCGACAACATAAAACAACAGATTCTCATCATGAAGCCGATATCCGAACTCAATGGAACCCTCATGGGTGAATTTAAAGGCATTATCGAGCAGGTTGGTAAGTATTTGAACTATCTTGGTTTTATCGGTAAATATTATCGATTCAAGATCGCTCAGGCCTTGATTTAGCTTGACCGACAAATTTCGTGAAAGAGCCAATTCCTTATAATTGGTATGTAGTTCAGACATCACCAGATTAATATTGGTTGGTTGTATATTTGCTTGCTCTTGTTTGGTTTCGAGAGTGGAAATTGTAAGTATGTTATTTACAATTGAAAGAAGTTGTTCTGTACTATTTATGATTATTGAAGTGTATTTTTCCCGTTTTTCGGGTGTTAAATCCGGGGTGTTTACCAAATTCGAGAACCCAATTATGGAGTTCATTGGTGTGCGGATTTCATGCGACAGATTTTGTAAAAAGGCAGTTTTTAATTGATCACTCTCCTCAGCTTTCTCTTTGGCCTCTAATAACCTTTCCTCATATTCCTTGCGCATGGTGAAATCACGAATTACCGCAACAAAAACATACAAGCCATTCCACATGGTATTATTAATAGAAACCTGAACGGGCAGTTCTTTATTTGTACTATTTTGTTTAATAATCCATTCTATGGTTTGGGGCATGCTACTTCTAACCGTATTCCAAATTCCTGAAAGATTGCCGATATTATTTTTAGAGGAAGAAATATCCATTACCGTAAGGTCACAGCTATCATGCTCCTTAAGATTCAATAAAGTTTTCGCAGGCTGATTCAAATATAAAATTTGACCCGATATATCGTGAATTATTATACCATCGCTTGTACTGTTAATAATAGCATCCAGATTTTTCCTTGAAGCCTCGAGTTCTTCAATTTTTGATTGCAGCTCAGGATAGTAGCTTTTTCTAAACGAATTCTCCCCTAAGCCCACAATTTTATTTCGGTCGTTTTTCCAGCTTTCTCCCATAAATTATAAAGCTTCTTTATAAATCACCTCCAAATCTTCCTTTTCAGGAGGAACTGGGTTGGTGGCATTACAGGGATCTTTAATTGCTTTGTTCGCTAAAAGCGAGATCAGATCAAAAGTAACTCCTTTTTGCTGAAGCGTTTTGTCAATCCCCAATTTTTTGTTCATTTGAAAAAGATAATTCATAAGCGCCTTTTTATTGGCCTGACTGTTAATTCCAATGCCAGGAATCTGAAGGGTTTCAGAAATCAAATCGTACTTTTCATGAGCGGCATTGAAATTATAATTAACAACATGAGGCAACAAAATGGCATTACACTCGCCATGTGGCAAATCCAAATATCCTCCCAGACTGTGTGCCATGGAGTGAATACAACCAAGGCTGGCATTTGAAAATGCTAATCCGGCATAAAGACTTGCCAGCATTACTTTTCCTCTGGCCTGAATATTGTCTGGCTCCAGCACTGATAATAAAAGGTTTTTATCAATTAGTCGGATGGCTTCAAGAGCATAAAGATCGGTAAATGCAGAACTTGCATTAGAAACAAAAGCTTCAAAAGCATGTGATAATGCATCCATTCCGGTGCATGCCGTTAAATACTCGTCCATGCTTGTGAGAATGAACGGGTCTATAAGAGCAACATCAGGCACAGTGGCCTTGCTGATAATTGCCATCTTATACTTTTCCTCATAATTATTAATAATTGCAAATTGAGAAACATCTGCCGAAGTACCTCCCGTAGTAGGAATACAAACTAATGGAGGCATTGGCCTGGTAATTTTGTCTACTCCTTCAAATTCTTTGATATGTGCCTGATTAGTCGCAACAATTCCAATACCCTTGGCGCAATCCATAACACTGCCTCCACCAAGCGCCAAAATCATATTGCATTTGTTCTGAGTATAAACCTGTGCTCCCTGCATTACCTCGTAATCTCTTGGATTAGGCGAAATATCAGAGAAAATTACATATTCAATATCCGCCTCTTTTAACTTTTCCTCAATTTCCACTAACCAGGGTGTATTTAGAATTCCATTATCAGTGGCCAATAAAACTTTCTGTCCTCCAAGTTTTTGACAATATTGACCTACCAAAAACCGTGAGTCAATTCCAAAAATGTATTCAGGCGCAACAAATTTCCTGATTTCAAGCTGTATGTTTGCAGAATGAGTATTCATTTTAGTGAATTTTAATGTTAAAGGTAACCTATCACTATCAGAAAGCCATACAAAAAATGATGTTTTATACTTGAATTGATTGCTTGGTATTGGGCAAGGTCTTATAAGAACAGGTAGAAACAACTTGCAGCATCAAAACACTATAATGAAAAACCTGCTTGCTCATCATGGCAAACATACAAATTGGAACCGGATTTCTCTTCCCAATTATACTAAACTGTAAAGAAAAAAATAGCTCTGGAAAAATCCAGAGCTATTATAAAAAAGTATTACTTCTTAATCTTATTTGGCTGTCCAGCTACCGCTCAAATCGTCGCCGCCATCGCCATAAATCCAATAAGTTCCCGAGCCGTTTGCATTCCAGATTACCTCTGCATGCAGAACCGAGCCAATCTTGTAGGTGAAACTG
>JAIFNN010000122.1 GCA_020047715.1 Bacteroidota bacterium
TATCGGTTACCGTCCAGGTTACCGTGGTTGCGCCAAGCGGGAAGGTCGCGGGGGCGTTGTTCGTTACCGTGGCAACGCCGCAGTTGTCGGCCGTTGTGGCTGATCCAAGAGCTACGCCGCTGGCTGTGCAGATACCCGCATCGCTGTTCGCGTTTACGTTGGCCGGGGCCGTGATCGTCGGAGGGGTAAGGTCTTCGATAATAATCATAGCACTTGCCGCACTGGTATTATTGCAATCTCCCTCGAACCTCACATAATATGTTGAAGTTATTAGAGGGGTTGAAATGGAAATATCATTTCCGGATCCAATGTTATTGGTAAAGGCTGCATCAGAATACCATTCGGCGGTTGCTCCATCGCCAAGACTTCCTCCGGAGTAACTGAGTTCAATAGTTCCGTCCCCAGAACACAAGTTGTTTCTGTCACTTGTTGCTGAAGTTGGAGCGACACTTGGTATTCCTGTCAATACAGTACCAGAGGCAGCTGCAGTAGTATTGCAAGGTCCTTCTGCCCTGACATAATAAGTGGTATTTGCAGAAGGATCCACGGTTATTGATAGTCCATCAGGACCAGCAGAAGCAGTGAAGCCAGCATCGAAATACCAATTCCAGGATGAGCCTGATCCCAAGCTTCCACCTTGAACGGATAGCAGTTTTGGAACACCCTGACAAATGTTATTATTTGTAATATTTATCCCTGACGGGGGCGTTGAAAGAGTATTTGTGGTAATTATTTGAATGCTATCTGCCCGGCTACAGGAAGCCAGCAAAGCATCTTGCACTGAAACTTTATACCAAGCCGGAGAAAGGTTTGTGATATTTGGAAGGACATCAGGAATTGCGACTGAATTTCTTGTCCAACTATAAAGATATGCAGATAAAGATCCTCCACCTGCTGTTACTGTAACGGAACCATTCTGAAGTCCGGTACAAGTTTCATCTGCTTTTATAAATCCGATTGTCAATGCTGGGACTAATGAGAGACTTACAGATCTTGCAACAGTAGTTGCATCTCCGGCATCGGTAACGATTACCTGATAGAGGCCTGCTCCCTGATTACTAATAACTGCTGTTGTCAAAGCCAGGGGTACTCCATTTTTTGTCCATGCATATGTATATCCGGAACCTGTTCCTCCCATGGCAGTTACGCTCACTGAACCACCTGTTATCTCTCCACAAGGAGGATTTGTTCCAAGGATATCTGCATCAAGAGGATTACCGTCAATACAAAGAGAGAATGTTCCCGAGACATTATCATCATCCACCGAAATATAATAATCATTTCCGGGAGTAAGAGTATCAGCAGTTAAAACAAGTGTTCCTGTTGTGCCAGCAAGTCTTGCACAGCCAATCTCTACCCCATTTCCATTCCACAGGGCAATCTGCTGACGTCGCATTGTACCATATACATTACCCGTAAGAACACTAATAATTGCATTACGAGTATCAGCATTAAAAGTAAACCAAACATTTTTATTATTTACCCCTGTCCAGCATGAAGCTTGGGATTGGTCGGCAGTTGCGTAGGTATTATTGTAAATAGCATCTGCAGAACACCAATCACTGATATTGTCTAGAGAAATAGCACCGGATCGGAAATCGTAATCCACAGCGTCAGTTATGCATAAAGTAAAGGAGCCTGCTGCATTATCGTCGTCAACAGAAACATAATACCAGTTTCCTGCGGTCAGGGAGTCGGCCTGCATGGTCATCGTACCCGTAGTTGCGATACCACGGGCACAGGCAACCTGAATTCCGGCTTCATTCCACACTGCAGCCTGAGGCAATCGTAATCCGCCATAAACAGTACCCGTTTTTATCTGAAGGTTCAGCTCTGAAGTCTGCGCCTGGAATTTGAACCATACGTTTTTATTTGTTGTCCCGGTCCAACAAGATCCCTGGGTTCCATCAGGAGTTGCTAGTAAGTTACTAAATAATGCATCTGCATAACAACCCTGGTTATGATTAATTAACTGCGCTCCAGCTTTATAGTCATAGTTTGACTCATCGCTGACGCACAATGTGAAACTTCCACTGGTGTTGTTGTCATCGACCGATAAATAATACCAGTTGCCCGTAACAAGTGAATCAATGCTCATAGATGTTTTGCCAGTATTCACTAAACCAGATACACATTTAACAAGCGAACCGGACTCGTTCCACAGAGCCATCTGCGCATTGCGCATTGTTCCTTCGGTGGTTCCTGTACTTACTTCCAGAGTTACTCCCGGAGCAGTTGCCTGGAATTTAAACCAAACGTTTTTGTTGATCGTACCTGCCCAACAGGAGCCAGAAGACTCATCAGGAGTGGCATAAGCGTTGGTATAAGCTGCACTTGAAGAACACCAGTCGGTATGGGTAATCGTAATGGCTCCGATTTTATAGTCATAATCGGGCTGATCAGACAAGCAAAAGCTAAAGCTTCCGCTGACATAATTGTCATCTACCGAAATCCAATACCAATCCCCAACCGTAAGGCTATCAAAACTCATAACATTTGTTCCCTGATCGTAAACCGGCCCAACACATTTAACCATGTTTTTCGAAGAATCCCATAAAGCCATCTGGCCACGACGCAAGCCTCCATAAACATTACCTGATTTTAAGCTTGCGGTGACATAAGATGTTGTAGCCTGAAACTTAAACCATACGTTCTTATTTTCTGTTCCCAACCAGCAAGAACCCTGGGCTTCATCTTCAGTCGCATAAAGGTTAGTGTAAATAGCATTGGCTGAACAACCTGCATTGTGGGTTAGCTCTTTTGCACCTTCCCAATAATCGTAATCGAGCTGGTCTTCGAGACAAAGGCTGAAGGAACCGGATGCATAATTATCGTCAACTGAAATATAATACCAATCGCCTATAACCAGCGTATTTATGCTAAGAACTGAAATTCCCTGATTCACCAAGGGTCCGAGACACTTAACTTCAGTGCCGTCCTCATGCCAAACAGCAACTTGTGCCCGCTGCATGCTTCCATAAACAGTTCCGTCTTTGATTCTAAGGGTAAGGTAGTTTGTGTTTGCCTGAAATTTAAACCAAACGTTTTTATTTACGGTACCAGACCAACAAGACGCCATATTTCGGTCGGCAGTGGCAAAATAGTTCGTATAGGCAGTGTTCGCAGAGCATCCGGCATTATGATCAAGCACTTTTGCCCCTTCGTGATAATCGTAACCCGGTTTATCATCCATACATAAGCTAAAGCTGCCAGAAGCATAATTATCATCAACCGACAAATAATACCAGTTACCAATTGTAAGGGAATCTATATTGAGTATAGCAGTACCCTGATTGATTATGGGACCCACACATTGCACTTCAAGCCCGGCATCATTCCATAAACTCATTTGGGGACGTTGTAATGTACCAAAAATATTTCCAGTTGTAAGCTGAACCGTAATAAACCGTGTTGTAGCTTGAAACTTGAACCAAACGTTTTTATTGTCAATGCCACTCCAGCAGCTGCCCTGAGATTCATCGTCCGTTCCATAAATATTGGTAAAGGCTGCATTTGCGCTGCACCATTCGCTTACATCATTTAAAAGTGTTGCCCCGGCCTTGTAATCATTGGTGAGTTCGTCATCCAGACATAGGGTGAAACTCCCTGGAGCATAATTATCATCAACAGAAATATAATACCAATCTCCAACAACAAGATTATCCACACTTAGAATACTGTTACCCTGACCTACAATAGGACCAAGACAACGAACCTCGGTAAGGTCATCCTCCCAAAGAGCAATCTGAGCGCGCTGCATGGATCCGAAAATATTCCCGTCTTTAAGTGTAAGTGTAAGGTATGGAGTGGTTGCCTGAAACTTGAACCAAACGTTCTTGTTAACGGTACCCGACCAACAACTGGCCATAGTCTGATCCGGAGTTGCAAAATAATTGGTAAATGCAGCATCCGCGGAGCAACCGGCATTATGAGATAATGTTAATGCTCCCTCCATGTAATCGTAACTGGGCTGGTCGCTGAGACAGAAACTAAAGCTTCCGGAAGAATAATTGTCATCGACTGAAATGTAATACCAACTGCCAATTGTCAATGAATCAGAGCTAAGATTCAGTGTACCCTGATCAATAATAGGATCAATACAATTTACAGCAACTCCGGCCTCATTCCAAATAGCCATCTGAGGTCTTCGGATAGTTCCATATATAGAGCCTGTTTTCAAATTTGCAGTTATGAATCTTGTGGTTGCCTGGAATTTGAACCAAACGTTCTTGTTCACCGTTCCAAGCCAACAAGGTGCCATGGATTCATCTTCAGTTGCATAATAATTCGAATAGGCTGCATTAGCTGAGCAGGAACCGTCAAGAGGACTTATTTCCAAAGCACCTGCTTTATAATCGTAATCAGGTCTTTCATCAACGCAGATGGAGAATGAACCGCTTACCAGATCATCATCAACCGATATCCAATACCAATCTCCAACTGTTAGAGTATCCTGCTGCAGGATAATACTACCTGTGTTTCCGGATGCAAGCCTGTTACAGCCAATTTCAGAGCCCGCACTATTATAAATTACTGCCTGTTGGCGTTGCATGTTGCCATAAACCCCACCGGTTCGAAGTTGAAACTTGATATAAGGTGTGGTAGCCTGAAACTTGAACCAAACGTTCTTATTTGTGCTTCCAGTCCAGCAGCCAGCCTGTCCCACATCGGCAGTGGCATAATAGTTTGTATATTCAGCATCGGCAGAGCACCACAAACTGATATCTGAAAGAATATGGGCTCCTTTACGATAGTCAAAGTCTACCTCATCATCAACACAAATAGTGAAAGAACCACTGGTATTATAATCATCCACTCCAATCCAATACCAATTGCCCGCTGTCAGTGTGTCAGACTGCAAAACCAAGATGCCTGTATTGGTAAGGGAAGATGCACAAGCTACTTGTCCGCCATTGGCATTTCTTAAGGTCATTTGTTGGCGAACCATGTTTCCATAGGCACCGCCATTTCTGACCTGAACTTTTATTTCGGGGCTTGTGGCCTGGAATTTGAACCAGACTACTTTATTTTCTGTACCAGACCAACATGTACCCGATACAGTTCCTATTGTGCCACCAACATTTGTATATCCGGCATCGGGGGAGCACCAATCAGAAATATCTGTAATTTCAATGGCTCCCTGAGGATAGGAATAACTAACATCATCATCAATGCAAATACTGAAGGATCCTGGCTGAACAGCATCGTCAACAGAAATAAAGTACTCGTTCCCGGCAACAAGAAGGTTTGAAACAAGGGTAAGTGTTCCTTGTCCCGCAAGTGGCGCCGAGCATTCAATTTGATTCCCCGTGTTATCCCAAAGAGCTATTTGTTGTCCGGACATTTGTCCAAAATTGCCTCCGGTTTTAACATCAATCGTAACAAGATTCGAATTCGCAATAAACTTGAACCATACATTTTTATTTACCGCACCGGACCAACAACTCCCCTGAGATTCATCTTCAGTTGCTATTGAGTTTGTGTATTTAGCATCGTCGGAGCAATAGGAGTTCAGGTCGCTTAAAACAATTGCTCCAGCCTTATTGTCATTTGGCAAACTTCCAGTAACACATAAGGTAAATGTACCTCTGTATCCGGTATTATTCGAGTTATCCACAGATATGTAATACCAGTTTCCCGGTATGAGGGATTCTGAATAGGCTTCAATATCCGAATTATCAGTTGCGTATACCCTGCAGGCAACCTGAGCAGGAATAGGTGCATCAGTCCAAATAGCCAGGAATGGCCTTCTTAAATTACCTTCCACACCCGTTGTGCGCAAATGCACCGAGACACTTGGTCCTGTTGCCTGGAAACGGAACCAGCGATTGAAAGTCGGTCCATGGGGCCAGCAACTTCCTTTTGCCTCATCACCGGAAGCATTAATTGTAGTAAACTCCTGAACGCCGGAACACCAGTTATCAATTCCGGGAATCGTTATGGCCCCTTCTAAAAAGTCGTAACTTAATGTGTTTTCCAGACATAAACTGAATGTGCCCCGATAAGCAATATTGTTATTATTATCAACAGAGATAAAATAAAGGTTTCCGGGAACGAGGTCAAACAGGTTACTTGTTAATTCAAGATCGCCATATTCGCCATTACTGTTTCGGCATGCAATCTGGTTACCAGCCGAATCCCAAAGCGCAATAAACGGGTATCTCACTGTGCCATCAGAACCTCCCGTAAGTAGACTCAATGTAATTTCTGTGGTTGTTGCACGGAATTTAAACCATCGGTTGTAATTTGGGCCACTTGTCCAGCAGCTCCCCTTCAATGCATCCGGGGTTGCTCCAACAGTTGAATATAAAGCTGTTTCAGAACACCAAGTCGAATCGTGAGGCAATTCAATTGCACCCGCTCTGAAATCGTAGTCGATTGAATCCTGCAAGCAAAGGCTGAATGAACCTCTATATCCTGTGTTGTTCTGATTATCAACGGATATGTAATAAAGTTTGCCCGGGATGAGCCCATCCCCACCCACACTAATATCATCGTATTCCCAACTGTATCGTGAGGACGAAATTTCTGCTCCTGATGAATCCCACAATGCTAAAAAAGGATATCGCAAAGAACCTTCTGCCCCACCTGTTTTGAGGATTACCGATGCATTTCCGGTTGCCGGAGCAATAAAACTAAACCATCGGTTAAAATTCGGGCCGTCGACCCAAGCATTTCCTTTTACGCCATCAGGTGTCCCTCCTATTGTAGAGAATTGCGCATCACTTGAGCACCAGTTATCGCCAGTGATAGGAAAAGCAGCCTGCTTAAAATCATAATCAAGAGTGTCTGCAATGCATAAGCTGAAAGAACCTCGGTAATAATCTCCCACATAATTATCGACTGACAGGTAGTACCAATTTCCTGCTGTAAGTGAATCGCTGCTAATTGTAAGCTGCCCGTATTCGGTTGCATAACGAACGCTGGCTACTTCGGTATTGCTTTCGTTCCATAAATTTATAAGTTTGCTTGTTGCCTGAAATTTAAACCAACGGTTATAATTTGGCCCATTCGTCCAGGTGGTGCCTTTGAGCAGGTCGGGTGTAGCATGTAAGGTGCTGTAAGCTGCCAATGGACTGCACCAGTTATTAAGGTCGTTTAAAATTATTGCAGCTTCCTTATAGTCATAATCTACGGTATCGGTAATGCACAATGAGAAGGTTCCCCTGTAACCTGTACCTACGTAATTATCAGCAGAAATAAAATACCATTGACCCGGGATCAAAGAAATACTATTTATGTTAATCGCTTGATATTCTGTACTATATCGAGCGCTTCCAATTTCATTTCCCGATGAATCCCAAAGGGCAAGGAAAGGGTTTCTGAGCGTGCCGTCATCACCACCAGTTTTCATTTCTATCTTAACCATCGATTTTGTTGCCTTAAACTTGAACCAGCGGTTATAATTAGGACCGTTTGGCCAGATGGATCCTTTCAATTCATCTGCAGTAGCTCCAACAGTGTTATATGCTTTTTGCACCGAGCACCAATCGGTAGTGTGAGGAATGGATAAGGCGGCAGACCTGTAATCGTAGTCAAGCGTGTCGGTTACACATAGGGTGAAACTCCCTCTATAACCGGTTCCATCATGGTTATCAACTGATATGTAATACCAGTCTCCGGGGGTTAAGGTATCCGTTCCTAAATAAATAGAACTATATTCGCTTGAATACCTTGAACTTGATAACTCGACGTCATTTTCGTTCCAAAGAGCAAGGAATGGATATCGGAGACTTCCACTGGTTCCGCCAATTTTAAGGTCAACCTTAACCTGCGTATTTGTAGCCTGAAATTTAAACCAACGGTTGTAATTAGGTCCGTTATTCCAGGTTGAACCCTTAAGTCTGTCGGGACTAGCTCCTATGGTGGAATATGCCGCCAAGGAACTGCACCAATCATCGATATCTGCAAGTATTAAAGCCGCCTCCTTGAAATCGTAATCAATAGTATCCGTAATGCAAAGTGTGAAAGTTCCACGGTATCCGGTTCCCACATGATTATCGGCAGAAACAAAATACCAGTTTCCGGGGACAAGAGAAGTGGTGCTTACACTGATATCGCTGTATTCCGCATTATAACGAGCGCTTTTGACTTCTGTCCCTGAACTATCCCACAAGGCGATGAAAGGATATCTCAAACTTCCCTCTGTTCCTCCAGTTTTCAGATCGACTTTGACCGTAGACTTGGTTGCCTGAAATCTGAACCAGCGGTTATAATTGGGTCCATTGTTCCAAAGACCACCTTTATCTCCATCAGCAGTTGCACCCATAGTTGTGTATTGGGCTTCAGGAGAACACCAATAATTTAGGTTTGTAAGTTCAATAGCGGCTTCCCTGAAATCATAATCCAAGGTATCCGTTACGCAAAGAGAAAATGTTCCTCGATTGCCACCCCCGACATAATTATCAGCAGAAATCCAATATGCCTCCCCCGGATTAAGATTATTGGTGCTGATTGTTACTTGTCCATATTCCGAATAGTATCTGGCACTTTTAATTTCGTTATCAGCAGAATCCCATAGAGCAAGCAAGCCATACCGAAGTGTACCCTGATCTCCACCGGTTATCAGGTCTATCTTAATCTGTGATGTGGTTGCAACAAATTTGAACCAACGATTGTAATTCGGGCCATTCGGCCATACGCTTCCAGAATCGCGATCTGCAGTACCTCCAACAGTAGTGTATGCTTTGTCAGCCGAACACCAATCAGTTATTGACAAAAGTTCAACCGCACCTTCCTTAAAGTCGTAATCTACAATATCGGTTGCGCAAAGAGTAAAGGTCCCTCTGCGCCAAAGATCGAGATAATTGTCAACTGATATATAGTACAGTTCCCCGGGAATAAGGCTGGTTGAACTCACTACAACGGGGCTATATTCACTACTGTAGCGCGCACTGGTTATTTCGGTTAGCGAAGAATCCCAAATTGCTACCAAACCGTTTCTCAGAGTTCCAAATACTCCACCGGTCTTCATTTCCACTCTGATTTGATTGGTTGTGGCCCTGAATTTAAACCAACGATTATAGTTGGGTCCACTGTTCCATTTCGAAGGAACTATTCCATCCGGGGTTGCGGCAATAGTAGTATACAACGCATTGGCTGAACACCAGTCACTAATATCTGTCAATTCAATCGCACCATCGGGAAAATCATAGTCAACAGTATTTTTAACATTGAGGGAGAAAGATCCGCGATTATAGGTTTCATACTGATTATCGATCGAGAAAAAATACCAGGTTCCGGGAGTTAATCCTGCATAGCCCAATTTCACATCATCATACTCTGTATAATAACGGGCACATGAAAGCTGGCTTCCTGCTCCATCCCACAAAGCAATAAGCGGTCTCCGCATTGTACCCTCAGTACCTCCTGTTAATGCCTCAATCGTCACAAAAGAAGAGGTAGCCTGAAATGTAAACCAACGATTGAAATTGGGGCCTGATGGCCAGCAACTACCTTTGGATCCGTCAGGCGAAGCATCAAGAGTGCTGTAAGCCATCAAAGCAGAACTCCAGGTCGGAATGTGGGGAACTGCTAATGCACCTTCTTTAAAGTCATAATCAACTTCATCATCAAGACATAAAGTAAACGTTCCTCGATAGGCTGTGTTATTAGAGTTATCAACAGAAATAAAATACCATTCCCCTGGTACCAAATTTGTGTAACCTGCATTTATATCAGCATAGTCGGAATAAAAATACTGGCAAGCCAATTGTGTTCCTGCTTCATCCCACAAGGCAACCAATGCACGGCGCAAACTGCCTTCGGTTCCACCTGTTTTTACCTCAATCTTTATTTCAGTGGTGGTTGCCTGAAACTTAAACCATCGGTTGAATGAAGGACCATTAGGCCAGCAGGAACCCGCTGTTCCATCAGCAGTTGCACCGATAGTAGTGTAAGCCGTATTGGTTGAACACCAATTGTCGATATCCGGTATAAACCGAGCACCAATTTTGAAATCGTAATTCTTTACAACGCTTATTGCTGTGTCAGCATTAATACAGCCGTTAGCATCAGTGTATAAGTAAACTACCGTGTCGGTTCTTACACCTCCTAAAGCAGGACTAAACGAGTTGCCTATGATTCCATACCCAGAATATGTTCCGCCTGCAGGACTCCCTGTGAGGGTGATTACAGGATCAGAAATGTCATATAAACTGTCGAGTCCGGTAAAACTTACTGCGGGTAAATCAAAAACAACTGTGGTTTGCTTAACAGTATCCGAGCAACCATTTATGTCGGTATGATAATAAACTATTTCATGGGAGCCTACCACAGATGGATTGAAAAGGGCATTCCCAATTCCTGTCACAGTTATTAATGAACCGGAAAAAGTCCCATCCGGAGATAAGTTTCCAAATAAAGTATCAGCGGGGGTATTGAGACAATAGCTTGCTTCGAGGCCTGAAAATCCTACAGCAGGCAATGGATTTACAAGAATGGATTCGGTTATAGTATCGGAACAGCCATTTATGTCTGTTAAATAGTAGTTTACATTATAGCTTCCTGCAACAGAAGGATTAAAATCGGCTGTCCCATCGCCATTATCAACTGTTCCAATTCCTACAAAGTTTCCAAGAGGAATCTGGTTTCCTGTGAGCATCTGAATTGTACTACCTTCACAAACGGGAGAGATAATACCACTTATACTTAAAACAGGTAATGCATTTACCAAAATTGTTTGCGTGATGGAGTTGGCACAACCGTTTCCATCGGTGTAGGTGTAAGTAATTGTATGTGTGCCTATTCCTGCGGCAGTCGGGTCAAAAGATGGGGAGGTGCTTATTCCCGCTCCGCTGTAGGTTCCGCCAGCCGGCAGTCCCTGAGTAAGATTAAAAGCTGCGGCATCAATACACACAGGAGGAACC
>JAIFNN010000157.1 GCA_020047715.1 Bacteroidota bacterium
GGGTTTGGCGACGACTGACCCAATCCACAGAGTGAAGTATCTTTAATAACCAGTCCAAGATTCTTAAGTCTGGTAAGGTCATCAGCAACACCATTTCCTTTACAGATTTTATCGAGCAACTCATATAGTCTCTTATTTCCGATGCGGCAGGGTGAACATTTTCCACACGATTCCTCAACGGTAAAATCGAGAAAATACTTGGCAATACTAACCATGCAATCATCTTCATCCAAAACTATCATACCCCCCGATCCCATCATGGAGCCGTTAGCCACAAGACTTTCATAATCAATAGGGAGGTCCAGGTGTTTTTCAGTCAGACATCCGCCCGAAGGCCCGCCAGTTTGCACTGCTTTGAACTTCCTGCCGTTCTTAATACCTCCCCCGATTTCAAAAATCACCTCGCGAAGGGTTGTTCCCATCGGAACTTCTATAAGTCCCACATTATTTATTTTTCCGGCAAGGGCAAATACTTTGGTCCCTTTGGATTTCTCGGTTCCGATGGAGGAAAACCAAGCAGATCCCTTTAACAGAATAACCGGAATATTGGCAAAAGTCTCAACGTTGTTAACATTGGTTGGTTTCCCCAGGTATCCCGATACAGAGGGGAATGGTGGTTTAAGGGTTGGTTCGCCGCGATGTCCCTCCATGGAGTGGATAAGGGCAGTTTCCTCTCCGCAAACAAATGCGCCAGCTCCGTATTTGAGTTCGATATCAAAATTGAACCCGGTACCAAAAATATCTTTTCCCAAAAGACCGTATTCGCGGGCTTGAGCAATAGCAACTTTCAAGCGTTGAATGGCAAGGGGATATTCGGCACGGATATATATCAGTCCGGTATCCGCGCCAATGCAATAACCACAAATAGCCATCGCTTCGAGTACCGAATGCGGGTCCCCCTCCAGAATGGAGCGATCCATAAAGGCACCCGGATCACCCTCATCTGCATTGCAAACCACATATTTTTTATCTGCCTGTGACTGTCTGGATAGTTCCCATTTCAAACCTGTCGGGAATCCGGCACCACCCCGGCCTCTTAGACCTGATGCTTTCATTTCCCCTATAACATCTTCCGGGCTCATTTCGGTAAGTGCTTTCCCCAGAGCCTGATAGCCGTCTCTTGATATATATTCATCCAGTATCTCAGGATTTATAAACCCGCAGTTTCTGAGAGCAATACGAATCTGCTTTTTATAAAAACCCATGTGCTTGGAATCTTCGATTACCTCATTGGCTTTGGGATCCACATAAAGCAGTTCTCTTACCTTACGGCCTTTGATAACGTGCTCTTCCACGATTTTCCTTGCATCTTCCGGCTTCACTTGCACATAGAAAGTATTATCAGGCGATACTTTAACAATGGGTCCTTTTTCGCAAAAGCCAAAGCAACCAGTCATAATTACCTGCACGGTATCGGAAAGACCTTTTGCTTCGAGCTCGGTCTTCAAATTTTCAACAATTGCATCACTTGCTGAAGCCCGGCAACCTGTGCCGCCGCATACCAGAAGGTGCATACTGTATTTTGACATCTTTATTCCTCCTTATTCTTTTGAATCAATTGTTTCGTAATTAACCGGGATGATACCATCAACAAGCTCTCCGGTCTTAATGTATTTCTCGATGATTTCATCAGCCTTTTTCAGGTCCACACCTCCAAAAACCACGGAATCGTGGCCGGGAAGTTTGACCTCGATGGTTGGCTCTGCATAGCAATAGCCCATGCAACCGGTTTGGGTTACAACGCCATCAATATTTCGGCGATCAAGCTGCTCTACGAAAAAGTCCATAATAACTTTTGCCCCTGCTGCAATTCCACAGGTTGCCATAGCGACCTTAACCTGAACATGGTTTTCAGGGTCGGTGGCCATCTCCCGGATTTCAAGCCCGGATTTGATTTCGTCCCGTTTCTTTTTAAGATCCGAGAGTGATGTGATTTTCGACATGATTTAAAATATTTGGGATGTTTTTACAAGCTGATTTTTTGAGAACACAAAATTAATTATTTCAAGCTACTGTTATTTCGAAAACATTAATTTATAATAATTCTTTTTAAGCACAAATTAAGTCCCGAATATATGCTTCCCTTCCCGACAATTATTTCTGCCGGGCTAATCCAAAACGCCAATATTTTCAAGATTTTCAAGAATCATATTTTGTATATCCTTCATCAGGTCATTATCTGTTAAACTCTTAACTTCTAAAACCTCCTTAATCTCTTTTGTATCTATCCTATACTCACCCTTATCTGTGCTGTGTTCATATATAAACTCGATTGCCGGGTTTGCCATAATGAGAAGCTTAATTACCCCTGAAATATCTCCTAAGGGTTGCCTGTCGAAGTGATTCAGCACAAAACTTGCATGCACCCGGGTACCTTTCCCTTCAAGGGAGTCAATCGTCACAGTTCCCCCGGCTTGTTCGGCATGCTGCTTCAGAAAGGGCAATCCAAGCCCAACTTTTCTCTTTGTGCGGCTTGTTGTGTAAGGGTCAGTAACATTCGAAAGCATTTCCGGGGACATCCCAGTACCATCATCGTTTATTACAATAACCATTGAATTCCGGAGTTCAGACTCTTCTATTGCAATGTTTATCTGCTTTGCCTTTGCGCGAATGGAGTTTTGAACTATATCAAGTATGTTGAGTGAAAGCTCTTTCATCCTTCAATGATCTCCCTACCATTAATTCCAGCAAGAGTCATCCTGATTTCCTGAAAGCTTATTTTTCCCATTTTGAAAAATGTGCTGCCAGCCCCGATATCTTGAAGGTAATGCGCATCGGAAGAGTTAATCATTTTATAATTTGCCAGTTCGGGGTGCAGACTTCTAAATTCAGAAATTGATGTCCGCCTTGAAACTTCGAGTGCATCTACTTTCAAATCAGGCGGAAGGAAGCCTAATTGACTGAAAACGCTGTTTTTCTTCCGGTCAATATGGGCTGGAATAAAGATACCTCCATGGTTACAAACGAATGCATGAACCTCTTCCAGAGATTTGGCAATAGCGTTAATAAGCAGCTTTTGCTCTTCATAAACAATAAGTTCATCCTCATCCACCTGAACCTGGTATCCGAATTTCACCGGGTCATTTTTTATATCCGGCAAATTCTCATCCAGAAAATCCTGCAGCTTTAAAAGGCTTTCATTATCTTCAAAGAACGCCAAACAGTGAACCTCTTCACGGCTTGTTATCTCCGCACCCTGAAGGACAAAAATTCCGCGTTTGCGGGCAATTTTCGCAAGGATCGAACAGTGCCGGGTACTGTTGTGATCGGTAATCCCAATTATATCAAGTCCTTTTCGTGCCGCGGCTTCAACAATTTTCACGGGACTCATATCCAAATCACCGCAAGGTGAAAGGACAGTGTGAATATGCAGATCGGCACGAAAAAGGGTCATTGTTTGTTCAATAATTCAAAAAGTCGTCCACAAATGGTGAATGTATCCAAATCAGTGCCCAGAATCGGAAGTTGTTCTTCTTCACTTTTCTTCATAGTATCCTCATCGGGTTTGTATCCCTTCACTACGATTATAGCAGGCAGATCTTTTAGAGATGCCACTGCCATTACGTTTTTGTGCGTCTGCAGCGTAATCCATACCTGGCCTTCCTTAGCATTTCCCATCACATCGCTGAGAAGGTCGGACACATATCCCCCGCTAACCTCTGCATTGAGAAAGTCTTTTCCAGAATAAACCTTAAGGTCAAGTGCCTTAACAAGATCAATTGTTTTCATCTTCTGCTCCAAGTTTATTACAGTTTTTCTGGAGCCGTTCGTTGCCCCAAATACTGTCGATTATTTTTTTAGCATGTTCCTGGGTTAATTTTTTCTGGTCCATCATCACCTGCTGCATGAATATGCAATGGGATACCTGTGCCCTTCCCTGAACGATATCTTCCGACAAAGTCTGGCAATCAGGTGCACCGCAGGCAGCACAATCAAAGCCCGGCAAAAAGCACATCAGCCGGCGCTTGCGCTCCATTTTTCTCAAAGCTTTGGAGATATCCTCATCGAGTTTCTCCATTGGCCGCGGTTTGACTTTTTCAAAGAAACTCTCGGAACTGATTTCCATTAGCGGGTCATTTTTTCTCGGGGGATTTGCTAATTCGCTCGACTCATACTCCGCGGCGCGTTTTGTGAGCCTTTCAACCGTAAGAAAACGATTCCCACTGATAAGAATCCCACCTGCACAACTCTCATCACATGCGCGCAGTTCAAGAAAGTCGATATCCTCGTACTCATCATTCTCCAGTTTCTCAAGAAATTCGGTTACATTGTTGATACCGTCGATCGCTAAGGCTCTGCCCTTGGAATGAACGCTTTCCCCTCGGGTGAGACTCCACAATATACCCTTTGAATTCAAAAGTCTGTCGAAATCTGCTTTTGGAGGCTCTTCATTCTTCTTCAGGTGCTGAAGGATCCTATTATAAAGGTAGTTCATGTTAATTACGCCTGTAACGGGCGACTCCTCCTCTCCTACAGGGCTTTTAATTGCTGCTATTTTTGCAGCACAGGGGGTAACGTAAAACATGCCAATATCCTCAGCGGCAATCCCTTCGGAAACCAAACGTTTTTTATAATAGAGTGCCGAGATATCGATTGGCGGTTTTGCCCTGAGTATATGATCGACCAATGAAGGGAACCGAACCTGTATGAGCCTTATAATAGCCGGACAAAATGAAGATATTAACGGCCTGTTGCTATTTTCGGATTGAAACTGTGCATAAGCATCAAGAACCATCTCAACGGAGTTCTCAACCTCAAAGATGTGGGTAAACCCAATTTCCTTCAAAGCTGCATAAATCTTTGATGTTCTGATTTTCTCGGGGAACTGGCCAATCAAAACTCCCGGTACCAGAATAACCCTGACAGGGTAATTATTGATCATCTGCAAATCGTCCTGCTCAACAATTATAGCCGAAACAGGGCAGGCTTTGTAACACTCGCCACAATCCACACATCGATTATCGATAATCCTGGCTTTCCCGTCCCTCACCCTGATAGCCTGAGTGGGACATACAGTCATACAGTGTGTGCAACCAATGCAAACATCATCCAGCACTTTAAGGGCGTGATGAAAGTCCCAATCTTGATTTTTAGCCTTCATCCGGTTTGAGATAATGAATTAGTTCAACTTTGGTGCCTTTTCCGAGCTCAGAAGAAATCAGCATTTTGTCAGCGTTTCGCTTCATATTTGCCAACCCCATTCCTGCTCCAAACCCCATCTCTCTGACCTGAGGAGAAGCAGTAGAATAACCTTCCTCCATAGCCTGATCAATGTCAGCAATTCCTGGCCCTTTGTCGTCCAGGATGATATGAATTTGATTCTTGTCAATATTCACCTCAATTACGCCCGAATAAGCATGAGCAACGATGTTAACTTCAGCCTCATACAATGCCACAACAATATGCTTTGAAACGGTATGATCAACATTCAACTGCTTAAGAATCTTCTTAACTGCACTTGATGCATTACCGGCGTTGGTAAAATCTCCTCCTGCTATTTTGTATTTGAATTGCATTTCTTAATATACCGGCTTCACTCCTGCTTTGTACAATTCCCCCGATATTCGGAAAACGGAAAAAGGGCTTTCGATAAGCATTATTCCGGTTTCCTCTGCCAGGGCAATAATGTCACTGTTTATTTTTTTGTTCCTTGCGAAAATGATAAAGGATATATCCGACATCTCGGCCGTACGAATTGCCTGAAGATTGGCAAGTCCCGTGATAAGCAACAAATTGTCCATCTCGACAGTAAGCACATCACTCATCAGATCCGATGCAAAAGCATGTTCAATATGCCGGTCGGATTTTTCATGGCAGCATAACACTTTGCCGTCAATAATTTCTGCAATTTCCTTAATCGTTTTCACTTTCTATAAATTCTATTGTTATTGAAATAACAAAAGGTTTTGATTTTTCACCTATGTTTTTACGCCACAAAGATAAAAACACTTTTGTTATCCGAATAACATTGTTATTGAAATAACATTAATATATAACTAATCTAAATAAGTTTATGGACAGGGGTGAAAACTCAAAGAACACTGGTACAGACAGCAAAATATTGGGTGATCATCGATTTCCGTGTTCTTAACCTCCTGCCTTCCCAAAATTTTACAACTTGCCATCTTTCCGAAAAAGAGAGATAAATCCAATAATTAAATCCGATTAAACCATATAAACATAAATGCTGCGATTGAGGCACCGAGAAATGGGCCAATAATGGGAACCCATGCATATTGCCAGTCGCTGCTACGTTTTTGGGGGATTGGCAAGAGGAAATGCATCATTCGTGGTCCCAGATCACGAGCCGGGTTTATAGCATATCCTGTGGGACCACCAAGTGAAAGCCCAATACCCAGCACTACAATTGCAACCGGCAATGCATTCAATGCTCCAAGGCCAACCTCCGGTTCAGCCATATAAAGAACAGCAAGTGTCAGCACATAAGTGCCAATCAATTCTGTAAGAATATTGTACCCATAGCTGCGGATATTTGGAGAGGTGCAGAAGACAGCCAGCTTTATATCGCCATCATCTGTTTCATCAAAGTGTTTTTTGTATGCCAACCAAACGAGCGACGTGCCAAACATTGCCCCCAGTATTTGTGCCGCTATATAAAGCGGTACTAAGGAAGGCGAAAACTTGTGTGCCAGAGCCAAGGCAATTGTAATTGCAGGATTCAGGTGAGCGCCACTATAAGGAGCGGCAATAAGTACTCCGGTAAATACGCCAACCGCCCAACCGAAAGTTATTACAATCCAGCCACTGCCATATCCCTTAGTCTTGGTTAAAACAACATTAGCAACAACTCCGCCTCCAAAAACAAGGATAATTGCGGTTCCGAAAAATTCAGCCAGAAATGGGTTCATTTATTATTCATTGAAGTTAATTAATCTGAAGATCATTGTTTATAAGGAATGATCGGCCCATGCTTTTGTTGCATTTACAGCGCGTTGCCAACCTTTAATAAGCGATTGGGTAGCCTCTGCCTGAATCTGGGGAGAGAAAACACGGTCGATTTGCCACTGCTGTTTAATTTCGGAGATACTTCCCCAATAATTAACCGCAAGTCCTGCCAGGTATGCCGCCCCAAGGGCAGTTGTTTCGGTTATCTTGGGCCTGACAACCTTTGACTGGATCAGATCAGACTGAAACTGCATCAACTGATTGTTGATCGTGGCTCCCCCATCAACTCGCAATTCACGTATGTCTATCCCTGAATCGTTTTGCATGGCAACAAGAACTTCCAGTGTCTGATATGCAATGCTATCCAGAGCCGCCCTGGCAATATGTGAAGAGTTTGTTCCTCTTGTGATTCCCAGAACCGTTCCTCTCGCATGTTGGTTCCAATGCGGGGCACCAAGTCCGGCAAAGGCAGGTACAAAATAAACCCCATCGCTACTGTCAACCCTGGCAGCGAGTTTTTCAACATCGGATGATTTCTTGATTATCCCAAGCCCATCCCGCAACCATTGAACCACAGCTCCAGCAATAAATATGCTGCCTTCCAGAGCGTAGGTTGGTTCACTTCCAATTTTCCAGGCAACTGTTGTAAGGAGTTTGTTTTTCGATTCGATAGGTTTGTTTCCAATATTCATCACCATAAAACAGCCTGTTCCATATGTATTTTTGACCATTCCAGGCTCAATACACATTTGCCCAAATAAGGCAGACTGCTGGTCGCCGGCAATTCCGGCAATTGGGATTGAAGCGGAAAATTGCCCACTTGTTTCCCCATAGACCTCGCTGGAAGATCGAACTTCAGGCAACATGCACAAGGGGATATTGAAAATTGCAAGCAGTTCATCGTCCCATTTGAGAGTATGGATATTAAACAACATCGTCCTTGATGCATTTGAAGGATCTGTAACATGTTCCTTACCTTTTGTGAGATTCCAAACCAGCCATGTATCAATAGTTCCGAATGCCAGCAAGCCTTCCTCTGCCTGTTTGCGTGCACCACTCACATTATCCAGTATCCATCGCACCTTGGTGGCAGAGAAATACGCATCGATGACCAAACCGGTCTTTCGTGCTATTTCGTCTTCCCTACCCTCGCTTTTTAATTTATCGCAAAAATCAGCCGTGCGCCGATCCTGCCATACAATAGCATTGTAAACCGGTTTCCCGGTCTTTCGGTTCCAAACGACAGTTGTCTCGCGCTGGTTTGTAATCCCGATTGCCGCAACATCTGCGCTTTCTATTCCTGCCTTTGTAATTGCTTCAAGAGCAACTCCGGCTTGGGTAGACCAAATTTCTTCCGGATTGTGCTCAACCCATCCCGGAGCAGGAAAAATCTGGGTAAACTCTTTCTGGGCTACTGCAAGAGGTAGACCATTATGGTCAAACACAATTGCTCTTGAGCTTGTTGTTCCCTGATCAAGAGCAAGGATAAATTTCTTCATATTTCCCATTCTTAAGGTTCAAAAAAAGGTTCATCCATATCTGAATAATTATGGAGCAATTAAAAACCGCACGGTAAAACCCGATTCGCAAAATCCCTCCCTGGATCTCAACCCATCTAATGCCAGGTTGAATCCGATTCCTTTGAAAAATAATTACCAGCAATTTCAATATAAGATGCCACCTGATTCTTTTGCCATTCCGCATCAAAACCCATTTCTGAAGCCATCAATGCAGCCACTTCACCGGCAATTTCAGTACTGGCGCGAGCATTGAGAAACAAAGCACGGGTTCTTCTTGCCAGCACATCTTCCAGCGTTACAGCCATCTCATTTCGACAAACCCAAATGATTTCAGCTTTCGTAAAAACGAACCTTGGATCGATGAGCAATCCCAAGTCAGGGTTTTCATCAATCATTTGCCGAATTTCGAACATGCCTTCCCCATATATTCTCAAGCGATCGCTTGATCCCGAAACTAATGCTGAGGTAAGTTTCATATCCGAAGTCTGACATTTCCTTTTTGCCAGGAATCCGGCATGAATAGCTTTTTCAATAACCTCCTTTGCCATTATTCTGTAGGTTGTCCATTTCCCACCGATGATTGTCAGCAAGCCAGATGATGATAAGGTAATTCTGTGCCGGCGGGACACTTCCTTTGTTGCTGTGGACTTGTCGGTGTTTGCAGCAAGAGGCCGAAGGCCGGCAAAAATACTGAGTACATCCTTTCGGGTGGGAGGCTTTACAAGGTATTTCCCTGCAGTGCCAAGAATGAAATCAATTTCGGCATCAAGAGCAACAGGCTCAAGGCTTACCTTTTCGATGGGAGTATCGGTTGTTCCAACTACAACCTCATTATACCAGGGGATTGCAAAAAGAACCCTTCCGTCGTCGGTCTTCGGGATCATTATTGCTGAAGTGCTCTGGAGAAATGACTTATCAAGAACAATATGGACACCCTGGCTGGGTCGGAGACTTGGTTTTGATCCGGGCATGTCCATTTTTACTATTTCATCGGCAAATACTCCGGTCGCATTTATAACAATTCCAGACCAGAGATCAAACTCATCCCCGGAAACCTTATCCCTTGCATTAACTCCAACGATTTTGCCTGAATCATTTTTTATCAAACCGGTTACCTGAACATAGTTAATAGCTTTTCCGCCTTTTTTAAAACAGGCATTAGCAAGAGCCAGCACCATGCGGGCATCATCGAACTGACCGTCGTGGTAGACCATACCTCCCTTTAGTCCCGCAGAAACCAATAGCGGAAGGCGGTCCAGTGTTTTTTTCCGGCTTAAAAAATAAGACTTGCCTAAACTTAAGCTACCGGCGAGAACATCATAGAATTTCAGTCCGAAAAAATAAAGAAACACATCCCATAAGGTGTAAAGCGGAATTATGAACTCTTGGTTAAGCGCAAGATGCGGTGCATTTCTAAGGATTCGGCCTCGCTCATGCAGTGCCTCCTTTACCAAAAAAAGATCGCCCTGAGCCAGATACCTCACTCCTCCATGAACCAGTTTTGTACTGCGCGAAGAGGTCCCCTTAGCAAAATCGGATTGCTCGAGTAAAAGAACTTTGTATCCACGCGTTGCAGCGTCAAGAGCAATTCCCAATCCGGTTGCCCCTCCCCCGATAACAATAACATCCCACTTGCTTTGGGATGGTTTTTTTAAATCACTGATAATATCCGGGCGATTCATGTTAGATCATTATTGAGAACTAATGTTACGGCAAAAAAATCAAAAAACAAATTTTAGTTTTCAGTAATGCCTGGCGCTTTACAGAAAAACTGAAAAATTCCGAGTGGCTCATGCCGAAAACCATCAAATCCTGAAGAACTAAGGAAGATTTTTCTTTGTAGAATATGAAACGAGTTAGATAACCGACATTGTCTCCACTCTCAAGCACTTCATTTTATATTACTTATAAAATTATAACAATTTTAAACTAATACCATAGTTGTTAAACTAAATACTTAGTTTATATTTGCGTAAACATTTTTATAATCAAAGATGAAAGAATTAACAAAAGCCGAAGAGCAGATTATGCAAATCCTTTGGGAAATTGAAAAAGGATTCGTAAAGGACATCATTACCCAGATGGATGAGCCCAAACCCGCGTACAATACAGTTTCAACAATTGTAAGGATTCTGGAAACAAAAGGCTTCATCGGACACACTGAGTATGGTAAATCGCATATGTATTATCCCCTGGTAAACAAGAAGGATTACTCGCGCGAACGGATGAACGAGATGGTAAAGAACTATTTTGGCAATTCTGCCAGCCAGATGGTCTCCTTCTTTGCAAAAAACAGGAAAATGGATGTTAAAGAGACTGATGAAATAATTAAAATGCTTCAGGACTTAAAAGGGAAAAGCGATGAATGATTTTATCATATATGTATTAAAATCGGTCCTGGCACTTGCACTATTTGCATTGGTTTACAGGATTAGCCTTCTAAGTGAGGGTAATTTCAGGATCCGCCGGATGTATCTTCTCCTTTCTTCAGGGTTGGCTATGATTCTTCCTATTTTACCTGTAACACTTTCAATAGGTGAATACCCTTTCCCTAGTATCTTGATTGACGAAGTGGTTGTTTACAACAATGGCATCCGTTTAATTAAGGAGACATCAAGTATCCCGCTAAGCTATTATGTGAAGCTAACCTACTTCGCAGTATCAGGAATAATTTTGCTTCGGATCCTTATAAGCATAGTCCTTCTGATGAACGAAACAAGAAAGAATGAGCCAGATGAGAAAACAAATGTGAGGGTGTATCTGCTAAAGGACAAAAATATCAGCTATTCCTTCTTCAGGAATATTTTTATTGGTCAGACAGCCGACCGTGAAGAACAGGAACGAATCGTTGCACATGAAAAGGTTCATGCTACCCAATTGCATTCCATTGACGTGATTTACATGGAAATATTATCCGCAGCATTCTGGTTTAACCCGCTTATTTGGTGGTACAGAGACGAAATCAGGAATGTGCACGAATACCTTGCCGATGAAGGTGCACTGGAAACGGGATTCAACCGCAAGGAATACCAGATAACCATTCTGGAACATTTAATAGGAAGCGCTTCAATCAAAATAACAAACAATTTCAATTATTCACTTATTAAAAACAGAATTGCCATGATGAACAAAGAAAAAAACGGCAGGAAAAATACCTGGAAGGTATTTCTGCTCATCCCATTAAGTCTGCTAATTGTTCTGGCTTTTGCCTGCACGGAGAAAAGCTCTGATAACAATGCCATTCTAGGTGCAGAAAAAACAGAACTGAACAAAGCATACTTCGAGGCAGAACAGATGCCTGTCTTTCCCGGGGGAATGGATGCAATAAGAAAGTTTATTGCCACAACAGTTACGTATCCTAAGGAGGCCGCTGCCAAGCAGGTTCAGGGAAGAGTTTTTGTGCAGTTTGTGGTGGACAAAACCGGGAAGGTTGTTACCAACACGGATGATTTCATCGCTGTGGACAAGGACAAAAAAGAAAGCACAGTAATTGGCGAAGTAACAGTAATACGCTACAAGCCCGCTGAAGGCAGCCCAACAGAAAATGTAGAAGAGTATATTGATCTGCTGAAGAAGGAAGCTGTCAGGGTGGTGTCATTGCTTCCTGCCTTCGAGAAACCGGGAATGCAAAATGGAGAACCTGTGGCTGTAGTGTTTACAATACCGATAAATTTTGCGCTCCAATAAAAAAATCAGAAACCAGAAGCTGATTTTTGAATTCTCATGACATATATTATACGTGACGAGGTGATGAGGTGACGGGGTGACGAGGTGATAACGTAACGGGGTGACGACGACCATGATAACATAGCCTTTTACCGATTTATCAATTAACCTATATCTATATGCTTGAGATAGCCCAAAACCTCCCGGTACCGGATGAGATTGTAATGAATAAGATTTTTCTTCTTCGCGGTAAGAAAGTGATGATAGATGAGGATCTGGCCGAACTCTATGGGGTTCCGACAAAAAGACTAAATGAACAGGTAAAGAGAAACAGTAATCGATTTCCGGGAGATTTTATGTTTCAACTTAAGGATGATGAGTATTTCAACTTGAGGTCGCAAAATGCGACCTCAAGTTGGGGAGGACGAAGGGTTTTGCCTTATGCGTTTACTGAGCATGGCGTTTTGATGCTTTCAAGTGTACTTAACTCAGACAGAGCAATAAAAGTCAATATTCAAATTATGCGGATATATGTAAGAATTCGCGAAATGATTACACAGAATGCAGATATTCTGAAGCGTCTGGAAGAAATGGAAAGGAAACTGTCAAAAAATGATCAGAAAGTATTGGCAATATTCGAATACCTCAAGCAATTTGAAGTTATCCGGCAGCAACAATCAGAATTCGATAACCGTCCAAGGGTTGGGTATAAAAAATAAATTGTCCCTTACCAGGAGTTTTATCTACCGGTAAGGGATGATTTATTATAGATCTCTATAGATCAGAACTTTAGATTTAGGCCTGTCATCAGATTTATTCCCGGCATCGGATAACCGTAGTTGATCTGATATTTTTTATCCAGGAGGTTTTTTCCGGAAACATAAATTTCAGCCCATTTCAGGGGACGGTACTTTACACCTGCATTCAGAAGGAAGTAGTTTTCAAGTGCTTCTTCAGAGACCCCTGCAGTAGCTGCATTATCAAGTCTGCTGTATAAACCAGCAATATAATTAGCCTGCAATACAAAGCTCAGTTTTTCCAGTTTGTAATTAAAACCTGCAAACAGCATGTTCTCGGGGGCGCCAAGTCTGGGTGTCTTCATATTCAGGTAGCTGTAATTGATTTCGGAAGACAGGTTTCTCATAAGCTGCATTCTGGTTTCTATTTCGATACCTTTGTGTGTGAAAGATCCGGTGTTGGCTCTTTTAAACATGGGTGGAGGCGGAATATTCGGTATTTGTTCAATCGCATTCTTACCTTCAAGCCAAAACAGACTAATTTCACTAGTCAATTTCTTTTTAAGAAATGTCTGAGACCAGCCCAGCTCGTAGTTCATCATACTTTCAGGTTTGAGGTCAGGATTTGGCAAAAAAAGATAAGTTTCCATTACCAAAGGACTTCTGAATCCTTTCGAGAGAGATGCTTTCAAGTTTGTATTTTCACTCAGGTTATATGCCAGTCCAGCCTGAGGTACAATTTCATTCCCATAATTGGAATTATTTTCAATCCTCAAGCCTGCACTTAAAGCAAACTTATTGATACTTTGCCGGGCAAAAACATATCCTGCCATCTCAGTAATTGAAACCCATTTGTCCTGATTTTCATTTGGAGGAAAGCTATTGTTTCCCTCACCTCCGAAGTTCTTATAATCAGCCCCCAGGGTAATCAGGTTCCCTTCAAAAAGTTTAAAACCTTCAAAAAGCGACAAGCCGAAATTTGCATCTGTGGAGTGCCATCCATCGGATAATATGTGTTCCCCATAATTATAAAATCCAGCCAATCCTCCTTCTACATTTTCATAGGTATTTTTGATCGAGAAAGACGCCTTCCCGCGCATTATATCGGCGGTAAATTTATTTGCGGTTGATCCTTCCGGTCCCGGATCCTCATTAAAAAATTTCGCAATATTATAATCGGCCATTATCGATAAATTCCTGGAAATCTGATACCTGGCTTTGATGTAGGCATTATCGATTTCAAAAAGAGAGCTGTCACGGTGACCGTCGGTCTGATCGTGGTTATAGGAGACGAACATTGAAAAGTTTTTCTTATTGAAAGCTGCATTTGCCCTGTAATTCAGTGTATTAAAAGATCCGTAACCCAGACTTGCTTCACCGGAAACACCTTCTTTGCCGGATTTTTTGGTAATGAAATTTATCGCCCCTCCCATTGCATTCGACCCATAAAGCATGGATGCAGGACCTTTTATTACTTCCACTTTTTCAAGGTCAGAGGTAACGTAAGAGTTGGGGAGAGGATGTCCGAAAATTCCCATGTATTGCGGACTTCCGTCAATCAGCACAAGAATGCGGGCATTAGGCTCCCCCGAAACTCCCCTGATACTGATTTGGCCTGCCGAACTTGAGCCGATGCTATAGCCGGTAACTCCCCTTTCGGTAACAAAAACTCCAGGTATCCGCTGGCTGATAACTGATAATGCGGCAGATTCATGAATTTCATTTAGTTCATCTTTGCTGAGAACAGATATATTTAACGGCATACTTTTTCTTGAAATCTCATGTTTTGAACCTGTAACAACTACTTCATTTATCGAGAGTGTATCATCCAGGGATTGAGCAGCAGTAGATGCAGAGAAACCCGCAAGGATAATTGCAATAATAATTTGCAAGTTTTTTGTTTTCATTTAATAAATATTTGTGTTACTAATTTATTTTTCGTGTTACTATGAGTTCAAAAAAAATCAATCGGTTCCACTCATAACGAGTTCGCTGTGTTTAATTCCCTTTATTGCTTTAAATTTATTTGCCAGTTTGATAATCTTTCCGGCTGGGCCTTTAACTGCAATTACTTCAATACAGCTGTGATCGTCGATATGGATATGTTGCCCTGACAGAATAAGGCAATGATATTCGTGTTGCAAGCGGTTAACCCTGGCATGGAGCTCCCGGATTTGGTGGTCATAGGTAATCACAACAGCACCAGTAACGTCCTGATCCTTATCCCATTTCTGCTCAACTATGTTTTTCTTAACCAGGAAGCGAATTGCCTGAGAACGGTTTGAAAACTGGTTATGATGAACCATCTGGTCGAGTTCGTCAAGCAGCTTAGAATCGAGGGATACGCCAAATCGTTTAATCGACATCGTGTTACATAAAATTTATTCGTGTCACAAATATAACAGGAATATTTGAATTCCAAAAAACACAGAGTCAATTGATTTAACAGTCTATAACTAAGGGGTAACTTCCCCGACAATATCCATTTCATCGATGAGATAACCCGCTCCGGCGAGTTTATCAATAACAAAGAGCACATATCGGATATCGACAGAGATATTCCGACAAATGGACACGTCATAATAGATATCGCTCATGGTTCCTTCCCAGTTACGATCGAAGTTAATACCGATAAGGTGTCCATCTGCGTTCAATATCGGACTACCGGAGTTTCCTCCTGATGTATGATTTGAAGCGGCGAAACATACGGGTATGTCGCCATCTTTATTAATCCATTTGCCAAAATCCTTTTTATTATAGAGTTCGATTAACTTTTTAGGAATCGAATAATTTACAGAATCGGAGCGGTACTTTTCCATGATACCTGACAGGTCTGTAGCATAATCGTAAATAATGGCATCAGCAGGTTGATACCCTTCAACTTTACCAAAAGCCACTCTCATAGTAAAATTAGCATCGGGATAGAACACCTTATCTTCCTGCATCTCTCGTATCCCTTGCATATATACGCGGTAAAGAAGCTGCATCTTCGAATTAATGTCCATGTAATATGGCACAACTCTTTCATAATACAAATTGGAATAGGATCTGTAAACTTCCACCATTGGGTCCTTCGAAACCCGTTTGTTTACTTTTTCGCTGTTTTCAAGGAATTGATCCAACAGGGCAAAAAGATATTTCTTATTGCTGAATACAGATTTCTTAAAGGTATCAGAGGCAAATTTATCGAAATCGCCTTTATACTTGGTTTCGATAATCTGAAAAAATGCGGGATGAAACTCCTTAGCTATGTCGTTGTAAAAGAACCTTAATACTGCAGCGAAAATCTCCACGTCGATGATTTGGTTGTAGTTCTTAAAAAAGCCATTTGCGGTATTCTTAAATGCATCTACTGCCTTTTTCTTTTCGTCAAGGCTTAGTTCCATGGAAGAGGTTATGAATGAATTACAATCGAGGGCAAAGTCAAGTAATTCCGTTGCCATAACACTTTCGCCAGAATACTCATAAACCAGACTATATTTCGAAAGGGACGCATTCTGGGTCTTAAGTCCGTTCAAAATTTCGCCGTATTTTGCAGCTCTTTCCGGGCTTGACAGTGTCCATTTCTGAAACTGATCCTCAAGAAGCCTCTTTTGTGTCAGTGCATCCGTACTTTCGAGCCCTACAATAACGCCCTGCCATTTCTTCCATGCATTGCTGATTGAGCGGTATTTGGCAGCATACATTATGCGGGTAGTATCGTTTTGCCGCATATACTTGTCAATAATTTTGAGTCGGGCATCGCGAATGGCGACTTTTCTGGGGAGGAGTGAATTCAGCATTAAATCAATTTCATCGGAGATAATATATTCGTTGGTTGTTCCGGGGTAGCCCATAATCATAGTGAAATCGTCCTCTTCGATACCTGCTTTTGAAATTTGAAGATGTTTTTTGGGCTTATAGGGACTGTTATCAGGGGAATAATCGGCAGGTTGATTATCATTACCTGCATAAATACGAAACAAGCTGAAGTCGCCGGTATGCCTGGGCCAGACCCAATTATCAAAGTCTTCGCCATAGTTGCCTATTGCATTTGGAGGCGCCCCAACCAGCCGGATATCAGTATACTCCTGATATATGAACATGTAATACTCATTTCCATAGTAAAAGGGTTTGATTACGGCCTTATAGCCTGTGCCTTCAACAGATTCCTTTTTTAGCTTATTAATCTCGACATTGATGATACTATCCCTTATTTCTTCCGACATCCCAGGAATGACAGAATTCAATATTTTGCTGGTAACATCTTCCATACGTATTAGAAATGTTACTTTCAATCCCGCATTGGGTAGCTCTTCTTCCTTGCTCATTGCCCAGAATCCATCAGTAAGATAATCGTTATCAACCGAGCTATGGGATTGTATTGCGCCAAAACCGCAATGGTGATTTGTCAATACCAGTCCATCCTCTGAGATCAGTTCCCCGGTGCAACCTCCCCCGAAAATAACAATGGCATCTTTCAGGCAGGCCTGATTAACGCTATAAATGTCATCGGCGCTAAGTTTCAGTCCCTGCTTTTGCATAACATCAATATTATAGCGTTGCAAGAGCATAGGGATCCATAAGCCTTCCTCCGCTTGAACCGGCAATAAAAAACATGATAATAACAATGTCGCAAAAAAGTTTCTGATTTTCATAGAATTAAAGTAAAAGATTCAAATAAACACTTCCAACTCGCGATATAATTTCTGTACCGGCAATCCCATTACATTAAAATACGATCCATTGATTCGTTCAATTCCGATGTAACCAATCCATTCCTGAATCCCATAAGCCCCTGCCTTATCAAAAGGTTTGCATTTTTCGATGTAATGCCAGATTTCCTCGTCTGATATTTTGGTGAAATAGACTTCGCTATGTGAGTAAAAAGTTCGGGTTTGAAAATTCTTTCTTAGACAAACCCCGGTTATCACTTCATGCATAGCACCAGAAAGGGACGAAAGAATCCTGAATGCGTCGTCGGCGTCAACCGGTTTGCCTATTTGATGATTTTCAAACCATACGATTGTGTCGGCCGTGATTAGGATTTCGCTATCGGGTATTTCGCCATAAGCATTAGACTTGAGTTCGGCGAGGTATAAAGGGATTTCGAATTTACTTAGACCCTCTGGGTACCTCTCATCTATATCCAACGGAATGGCAAGTCGAAACGGAATTCCTGTTTCCTGAAGGAGCTTCATCCGGCGCGGCGATCTGGAGGCAAGTACAAGCGTGTGTTTTTTAAGTTTTTCCCTTAGCATTGCGATCAGATTAGTTGATGCATCAAAAAATACCTGACTAAAAAAGAATACATTATTCCGGCCAGCATAATAATCTTGGTAACCTGACTGGCGTGGTGAAAATCTTCTTTTGCCCGGGCAATTAGAATTTTATAAAACAAGTAAACAAAAGGCATTATAAGAAAAAGTATAAAATATGCAGCAGTTACATAATCGAGTGAAATCCCCCGAAACAAAAGAAACCTCATGAATACCAATGATAGCAGCCCAAGTGATGTGAGGATAAGCAAGGAAATAACAATTTTGGTATTTTTCCTGCCAATTATGATGGGGAGGGTATTCATCCCATAAGCGCTATCGCCTTCAAAATCTTCGGCGTCCTTTATGATTTCGCGGAGCAGCGTGGTAAGAAAGGCGAAAAATGAAAATGCCGCGATCCAAAAAAAGATGTAATTGAAATTGGCCTGATGCCGGATCATAATCAGACCATATTCCTTGTTTAGAAGAGGCAATTCGAACAAAATCACAATTAGCGGAACAATACCCGTCATAACGCTGACCACCAGGTTTCCAACCAGAAACTGACGCTTGTAATTGGTCGAGTAAAACCAAAGCAAGCCGGTAGCAAGCATAAAAACCAATGAAAGCTCAATAACCCCGATATAATAAGACAGATAAATTCCAACTGCAATACCTAAAAAATTCAGGACAAAGTGAATCAGCATTGCCTGGCGCCGATGAATGCTCCGGTTGATGACCAATTTGTCGGGCCGGTTTAAACGATCAGTCCCCGTGTCGAAGTAATCGTTTATAACATACCCGGCGGCGGCAATCAATATTGTAGAAAACACCAGCAGGAAGAAATGCAGGTCGTTCAGCTGAAGTTCAAAATTGTTAAGTTTGAGAAATGGGTATATAATGCAATAGCGCATTATATACTGAGTCGCCGCAATAATAAGCAGGTTCTGGAAACGTATTAGGCGAAGTATTGCTATCATTGCTTGTGTGCGGGTTTTAGGATTTCTGGATACAGACTAAAAAGCCATATGTATTGTGCGTATTGGGTATGTTGTTTAATAAACCTTCTGAATGTTTTCGTCCGATTAAGCAGGAATCCAGAAGAATTTATCCTATAAGTATTGTTTAATCTGATTTACCAGCTAAAGGCGTCTCCGTCCATCCATTTCCCTTGCAGACGCAACACCTGCTCAATCACATCACGAACACAGCCTTCACCCCCTGGCTTATCTGAAATATACGAGGATATGGCCTTTATCTCCTCAACGGCATCCGATGGGCAAGTTGGAACTCCCACCATCTGCATGACTTCGTAATCGGGCAGGTCATCACCCATGTACAGAATATTTTCAGGTTTTAGGTCATGCTTGTACAGAAAATCCCTGAAATCGGTCACTTTATTGTGCGACCCCAGGTATATGTCCGTGACCCCCAGCTTTTGAAACCTTGTTCTTACTGATTCAGATGTTCCACCGGAAATAATGCCGATTAAATAATCCTTTTTAATAGTATAAAAGACAGCATACCCGTCTTTGATATTCATTGTCCGCATAAGGTCGCCCGAAGGATGCAAAATAACCTTGGAGGTTGCAAAAACGCCATCGACATCAAATACAAAAGCTTTTACTTTTATCAGATCTTCTTTAAAATTACCCATTTACCTTCTTTTATTTCCGGAGGTTCTCATATCCTGAATGCTCCTGCTTGTAAAAGTATAAATTTTTTGCAAAAGAGTTTGGCTTTCGAGCATTTTTAAATGCTTTTCCATGGTTACTGAATCATTCCTATAGGCTGGGCCTGTTTGGGCTTCAGCGGGGCCCATTGCTGTGAATTTGCGAAATGTTTCAGCAATTAGAGGATTCAACAAACCAGGGTCAAGGTTATGGTTTTGAAGCAATTCTGAAGAGAGAGCAACCATATGATTGGTGAAATTACAGGCAAAAACAGCTGCGAGGTGTATCCATCTTCGCGCCTCAGAATCGGTAATAATTACACGTTTAGAAATTTTTTCAGCAAGGAATTGTATTTCCCGGAGTGAGCCCTCGTTTTTGGCCTCGATAAGGATTGGAACCTGACTCAAATCCAACTCCACATTCTTGTTGAATGTTTGCAAAGGATAAAGAACAGCACAATCTTTGAATCGGTCGCCAAAGACCTCAAGACCATGGCTGCCCGCTGTATGAAAAATCAATTTATCAAGAATGGAGAACTCTTGCAGGAAACCCGTCAAAGCCTGATCAGAAAGGGAGACCAGGTAAAAATCGGCATCGGTTTTGATTTTCTCAGGGGATGCTGTGTATTCAGCATTCCAGCCTGTTGCCAGGGTTTGTGCGGACTGTGCAGTGCGGCTGTAGACCTGAATAAGAAGGCAACCTTTGTTGCACAGTGATTTGACAAGATGAGTAGCGACATTTCCGGCGCCGATACTTACAAAACGAAGTGTTTGTTTCATGGGAACAATATGGGAACCCATAAAAGTAAGAAGGAATTCAGGAAAAGCAAAAACAAAAAGACTTATGACAATTTGCGAAGCTTCATCAATTTATCGCACATCTCGTAATTTTCGTTTGTCTCATAATACTTTAAGAGTTCGTCAATGAATTGAGGGTTGTCAAACTTCGGGTGAGAGTGATCAAATTTAATCTTACCGCTAACTGTAAGCATCAATAGCTTGTTTGGGGCGCCATCATTGTTTTTTTTCAAAGGATTCTCAGCAGGGCTGCTGGGAAACAGATGCTTGTATTTTTCCAGAAATTCAGACAATCCCAATTGCATTTTTATAAAGTCGGAATTCTCGTTGAGTAGCTGTCGATTCAAAAAATACATACTATCGAGATCCTTTTTACGAGGATTCAATGCTGCTTCAGAGAGCAGTTTATCAATTTCTTCCTGATTAAACTGCATCTCGTTGTTATTCTGATTAACGTGCTCCTTTAGAAGGCTAAGCAATTGATGGATAATTTTATTCATGACGGAGCTTTTTTTCTAAAGCATCAAATAGTGTACCAAAAAAAGTCATTCATAATCCGGAGATTAAAAGACTAAGAACCAAGGCTTACCAGTTGATTTCAAGTTGCTTTTCGACTTTGGAGGTTATTCCTAGTACTTAAAAATCCCAAGATCCTTTAACTCCGAGTTCCTTATGTATTCGAGTTTTTCAGTATTATCTGATTTGGCTTTTTTAATGAAGATTTCGGCGGAATTCCTGAACTCCTCATCTTTCAGAGTGTCGAGGACCAGGAGGTATCCCATGATAATATTACCTGCCATTTCGACCAATCGGCGCGCATGGAAATCAAGAAATTCAGCATCATTGACAGCATTAACCACGTTAACGGTTTCCTCGAACTGAACGGTAAGGTCCATGAGCATTTTTCTCAGATATTCGAGTTCCGGTTTTACTTTTACATCCTCAAATTCTTTGATGCGGCCAAGGAACACCCCGGTGGTTACTCCTCTGATAGCTGCAACTACCTGCAACTGCGATGTGCCCTCATAAATAGTAGTGATTCTGGCGTCTCTGAAAATCCTTTCAACAGGAAAGTCTTTCATAAATCCTGCTCCTCCATGAATCTGCATAGCATCGTAAGCAATCTGGTTGCTGTATTCGCTTGAGAACAGTTTTAAGAGAGGAGTAAATACATCGGCCAGCT
>JAIFNN010000243.1 GCA_020047715.1 Bacteroidota bacterium
CGTATGAAAAGTCAAGATGCTCGGGATACACATCCAGCACCATCATAAAACCGTCGAGCATGTTTTGGTCCGATTTGGATTCGCTTCGTGCCGAAATAAGTTCCATGCTTCGTTTCCAGCTCAGCTGCGAAAGGTTATGGGTACGGGCAACCCCGGCCAGGGCGAAAAACATAAACAAACCGATCCCGCCCATCACATAATATTTGGCTTTTTGCCAGGGGGTGAAGTTGCGGGTAAGCAAAATTCCCAATGCTACCATCCACGACACGAACTGAAAGCGGAGAGAGGGGTTGTAAGAAATGTACATTCCCCAGATCATCAGGAGGAGGAAAAGGATTTTAACAAAGAAGTTCTCGGTAAAGCTAAAGGATTTATACACCAGAAAGGCCAGCAGGATAAGTCCGGCGATTGCCATTCCAAAATAAAAAAAGTAGCTGTTTCCATAAGCCAGGGATCCGCTGATCATCCCTTTGAAAACGGAGTTCAGGACCACGAAAAAAACAAACAACCCGAGAATGATTCTTCGTTTTTCTTTAATGAATTCGCTGAAAAGGTCGTCGTTGTCGACCATATCGGGGTAGCTCATCCGGCCGTTGTAAATGCTGTAGGCGACAGAAAAAATAAAGGTTCCAAGGAAAAAAAGCCCCAAAGCCCACATACCCTTTTCCAGGGTCATTTCGGTAAAAATATTGCGGGTATAGGCAACACTCACCCAGGTTGCTTTTCCTGCAACAATGGCCGTGTAGCGGGAAATCCCCGTTAAATAAAAAAAGAATACCGGCAGAAACAGAAACTCGTCATTGAACTTGAAAAAATGACGGATTGCCATAAGCAGCAGGAGGAGGGAGGCGAACTGGTAAAAGAAGAGGGACACTGTTGGAATTACAATTAATGAAAAAAATCAGAAAGGACCTTTTTAGATCTCTTTTTGTTTTGAAGACAAGGTCGTCCAAAAATCAATTTTCTTTTCTTTTTTGAAAAGTTTCTTGGCTGATTCCAGAATTTTGGGATTGTCTGTTTCCAGAATCAACTTCATTAAATCTAGTTTTTCAGCTTGAATGTCCATTATCTTTTTTTTACAAATTTATTTAAAAACAACCCAACAACCCAACAACCTAAAAACCCCTCCTCACGTCAAAAAACCAAATATCCACAATAGAATAGGCTTGGGAAATCTCGGATTTTGTAATGGATATCGTAAATACCGATAAAAAATTGTAATGGATTACAGAAAATTACAAAGCTTTAAATCATGAAAATCCACGCAAATTCGTCCAATCCGGGTCATCCGTGTGCCATTTCTTTTCCAAAGCCCAAACTTTATACTATAAGTAAAACTTATCGCAAATATGAAATAGTTTGTCGTATAGGAAAAATAAAACGGTTAACATAAAAATCAAGTTTTTCAGTTTAATTCCAATGATTTAGCCATTTTTGATCAACAGTGCATTACGCATTTTACCGATATGTCCTCTCTGACGGCTTTTGGTCAATCATTTATTTCGTTCTACCAATATGCCGTCCCTAACGTTTTCTACCGATATGCCGTCCCTAACGGGACTTTTGGTGTGTATTTTATCTCTTGCATGAACCACAATAATGATTCAAACCCAGCCGCGTTGCCCCAATAAGCTTTTGTGGATGCCAAGGACGACATATCGGCAGAAATCATAATACGAATCTCGGCAAAGTCCCTTTAGGGACGACTAATTGGTAGAATCCGGAATTAATACTCACCAGCCCATTTTATTGATTATTGTTTGTGTAATCAATTCCCAACGGTTTAAACACATACCGCTCATCAAATTCAATATCGAATTCCTTTAATAAAACCAGATACTCTTCCAAGAATGTTTTTCTTTTGTGGTGTTCCTTTTGTTTCTGTATGTAAAGAATTACATTTGGCAAATCAGCTTTGGAGTAAGAAAAGGCGCCATATCCCTCCTGCCACGAGAATTTCCCTCTAATAAAACCCATTTCATTGATCCATTTGGAAGAACAGACTTTAACGTCCTGCATTAAATCGGACAATGATTGAGTAGGCCTGAATCCAAATAGAATATGGATATGATCTGGCATGCCATTTATTGCCAACAATTTATGGTTGTTTTTTTGAACTATTCCGGTAATATACTTATGTAATTCTGCTTCCCAATTTTTCAGAATTACACATTCCCGATTTTGTACAGTAAACACAGCCTGAATGTGGATTTGGGTATAGGTATTTGCCATTTTTCTTAAAGATGAAAGTTTCTAGGGATATGTCGTTCCTAACGTTTTCTACCAAGATGTCGTCCCTACGGGACTTTGCCAAGATTTACTTAATAATCAAAAGTCCCGTAGGGACGACATATCGGTAGCCGTCAGAGAGGACATATCGGTAGCATCATCAAAAAATTTCAATCGCCTTTTCAATCAAAAAGGATTTCATTACATCGTCAGGTTCTGCCGGTACGAGGTATTCGACCTGTTCGGAGTAATCGATGTCTTTATGAAAAGTTAATTGTTCCCGAAAAAGTTTTTCGCTAAATTCATGTTTAAAAATAAGAGAAGCCTTCCTGCTGATGTCGCTGATTGTATGATGGTCTTTGATAATAAAATATAAGTCTACATAATCTTTCCATTTAGCTCGCCGGCCTAATGCAAAAGCTTTCATTGCCGCCAAATCAATCAGGGATGGTATCCTAATAACATTTTGAAAATAGGCTTCATATGGAACAGCAAAAGGGAACGAGAAAAAAGTTGTCTTTACCGAATTGATAAGATAGTGAATCTGATCAACATCTTCGAAGAGCTTCACTTTTTTGGTTGGCCAGGAATCAATTTTTTTCTTGATGCCGGCTTTTTGCAAATTCTTAAAAGTAAACAAATCAAAATCGATGGAACGCCTGTGTCCCAGGTGCAACGCAATAGCAGTTCCTCCTACCATATAAAATGATCTATTGAACTGCTTTATAAAAGGTAACAGTTCCGACTGCTCTTTACTTAATATTTCGGGATGCATATCCACTTAAGACAAGTGTAAAATAGTTTAAAGTAAGTTCATGATAATTTCCCTTCTTTCTTTCACTTTGTGTTGTTGCATCGAAAAAAACCTTAGCCACATTTTCAATCCCCATAATCGAAAAAAGCTTGCGAACAGCATCAAGACTCCCATAATTGAAAATATGCTCAACCAGTAATTCATGACTGATATTTTCCTTTTCGCTGTCGGGCGTGTACCAGAAAAGAAAGGCGTTTTCGCGGATAAAGGCTTTTAGCTCGGGACTATTTTCATTCATAATGAAAATGAATCAGTTAATGGTTACCAAATTTAATAAATCCTATCCAAATAGAAGTCTTGATTCACAACTTTTTTGAAGTGTTTTCATTCAGTTATATCAAGATTTCAGCGTGTTAGCATTAAAAGCCTGGATAGTCTGTTTGATTTCTTCGAACATACTCAGAGCTTTCGTTTTGGACAACCCGCTTTTTTCAGCTACAGCTATAATGTCTGTATCCAGGGGCTTAATGGAATGGTTTACTGAAGTGGTGTGGTATCCCTGTATGCCATCTGATGGTAACAAATCGTAACCGGGGGATAATTCCCAACTATCGTTGTGATACCTGAACGAAAAATTTTTGGCATGATCGTCCTTGTTGCCAATCAGATAATTAAAACACAAGAGACGGTATAGTTTCCATATTTCCAACTCATTACGAGTAAGTTCCCTGCACAATTGAAAAAGGCTTACATAGTCGAGACAAGGTAAGCAATAATCGGCATTCAGCAGACCAGCTGCACTCACTACATGAATTTTTTTTCCTTGCATTCTGTCAAAGCGTTCCGTGGCAAAAAACTTTCCCTCGAAAAGCCTTGTTTCTGGCATTACTATGCCACAATCCTTAGCCAAAAGGGAGTAATTATATTCAATTTGACCAATATTAGGTGGATCGTAATTTGATTTGAATTTTACCATCCATTCTTTTCCATCATAAATGGTGAATATTTTTGGCCGCGCCCCACCGGGCGAACCTCCCTGACGGTATAATTCCTCTATTCCAGATCCTTCATAGATAGTATTGCTTACGATTTTCTCAATTTCTTCCGATAATTCTTCAAACACCACATCGGTACGAAAATTCGTTTCCCCGAAATCGGGAACAAATTCCAAAGCTCCCCGACCCGATGATCCAACGAGAGAAAGTCTTTGAGGGATGCTTAATTGCGTTAGGTTTTCCCCTCTGAGTTTCAGATGACGGTCTAAAACCAATAAGCCCCATCCATCTGGCAGACAATCATCGAAAACCCCGAAATTTCCATCAAAAGGGTTTCGCTTTGCCAGATACAAGCCGCTACGTAACGGGAGCTCGAAAGGAGAAATCGGGAAGCCGTTTTTGAGAAAAGCCGAATCGTACTCAAATGCGCATATTCCCTCCGGTGTCTCGCTTAGCAGCCCCACCCGGTTCCCATTCCAGAATATTTCAACGGTTTGAATACGCTCCATTCTATGCTTTTTATTTCTTCTTGCCTCTTTTGCGTGTTACGGAATTTGCATTCAATACATCACTCATACTCTCGTATTTTCTTTGATGGAAGAGCATTTCAAAATCAGCTTCAGCACTGATGGCGATGGCAATTTTTATCAACTTCCGCAGGGATATTTCACCCGTTCGCTCAAATTTCCGGTATGTTTCGATATTTACCCCTGAACGCTGAGCCAGCCCAAGTTGTGTGAGGTTAAGCTCCAGCCTCCGCTGTTTCACCCGCAAAGCCAGCTCCTGAGCAATCTCAATATCCGACTTAATGGTAAGTTGTATTATATTACTATTTACATTGCTCATATAGTGCTAAATGGTATTATAATGCAAATATTGATATTTTTTTGATTAAACAATACTATGTTTAACATTCAAAAAATCGTGTTATTCAAATTCATTCTATCCTTAAATTCCAAGGTCTAAACTTTTAACTTTTGATATTTGCTTTTTGCCTTTTGAATTCATTTTTGGATCAAGCGTCATTGCTTCCCAATACTGAACTTTTTATACTTGCCTTTTGAATTCTCTCCTCATTCCCCACCTCTTCTATCACCTTATCAACCTGCCTCTCCCAACCATAGGGGGAAACTCAATTTCACGACAAAAATCCAAATACCCATAATGGAATATGATTTGAAAATCCGGATTCTATAGAATCCAAAGCCAGATAAGCATTCGAATCTGTACGGATTTGTCTGTTCCCTTTATTTTTGCCTCCAACCTCGAATAGAATAGAATCATCCAACAGGAAATCACCCGACTTTGGATATTTTACATCATGAATTAAAGATGTCTGGTTATAAAAAAAGGTTTCTCTGATGGTTCCAATTTGAATTGAACCGAAATCTATCGCATACATTAAATTCGTATTATCCAGATATATTTTCTGTGGCTTTTGTAAAATTTTATTTCCGGTTGCTTTACTGCTTAGTGTTTTAATCAATTCGGCTTTTTCCAGAAAATCAACATATTTCAAAAGAGTACGCTGATCGGCTATGTATAATTTGGAAGATAACTCACTTAAATTCGGTGTATAAGGGACGGAGCTCGAGATAGCTGCCAATAATTGTTTCAATTTTAATGTGGATTCAAAACTTAAATCCGAAATAGATGGAATATCGGTTTCCAGAACCACATTTATAATTTCATTTATCTTATCATAATATTTTGGGGGATCCTCGCTATAAAATGGGTAATAGCCATATTTCAAATAGTTTTCGAAATGAGGAAGAATTTTTATATTGGATGTTATTTCAGCTGAAATTGTGTTATGCTTAGCCAAAATATCGGGCAATGTAAGTTTATCAAAAACGAATATTTTATTCAGCAATAAATATTCTCTGAATGACAAACCCTTAAGATAATAGCTTGACTTTCTGCGGCTTAAATCTCCCTGAGCTTTGGATAATTGCAAGATAGATGAGCCTGAATAAACTATCCGTATATCGGGTATTGAGTCGTAAATATTCTTAATCTCCAACGACCAGTCAGCTTTGCTGGCATAATGAGGATACTTATGAACTTCATCAATAAATACATATTTTCCTCCATACTTATAAAACTGGTCAACCAAATCGAATAACTGATTCCGATAGAAGTATGTAAAATCCAAAGAAATGTATAATACGTTGACATTATTTGATCGTAATTCCTTTGCTTTTTGAAGCATCAGCGTTGTTTTACCAACTCCTCTGGCACCTCTTATTTCAATTAAACGCTGATCCCAGTTTATGTCATGGAATAAACTTCTCGTAAAATCTGTCGGAATAGATTTTATAAGTCGATCACTGATTTCTATTAATTGTATCATAATTTTTTATCCCAAAACAACTTATTATGTAATGAATTACAAATATAACAATAAAAAAATGTAATAGATTACATAAAAATCGATAAAAATTTGTAGTGGATTACAAAAAACACTTTGGCCTTCGAAGCTTTAGCGAAGAAGGCCCTCGGCTCTCGAAGCTTCCGCGTAGATGGTGAATTTTTTCCATCACCACCCCAACCTGCCTCTCCCAACTCATCTCCCCCAAACACCTATCCCAGTCAGGATCAATTTTCTCCTTTTCAAATAGAGATAGACCCTGCCCCAAAGCCTCCGCACTATCTGCCTTACAAACAATCCCAATCCCATAATTTCTAACCGTATCCGTAAGCGCATTCGGCAAATCCGATACCAAAACAGGTTTTTTCAGCGGGATGACCTGGTGCAATATCCCGCTTTGCGAATGAAAAGATGCGGAATAGTAAAGAACCACCAGATCACTAATGCTTATCACCGCAGAAAGCTCGCTGTCGGAAAG
>JAIFNN010000245.1 GCA_020047715.1 Bacteroidota bacterium
GAGGTACCTTAATATATAGTTTGGAGTTTGGAGTTTGGAGTTTGGAGTTTGGAGTTTGGAGTTTGGAGTTTGGAGTTTGGAGTTTGGAGTTCGGAGTTTGGAGTTCGGAGTTCGGAGTTTGGAGTTTGGAGTTCGGAGTTTGGAGTTCGGAGTTCAGAGTTTGGAGTTCGGAGTTTGGCGTTCAGAGTTCGGAGTTTGGAGTTCGGAGTTCGGAGTTTGGAGTTCAGAGCTTGGAGTTCAGAGTTCAGAGTTCGGAGTTCGGAGTTCGGAGTTCAGCGCTCGGAGTTCGGAGTTCAGCGCTCGGAGTTCAGCGTTCGGAGTTCGGAGTTCGGAGTTCAGAGTTCGGAGTTCAGAGTTCGGAGTTCAGCGTTCGGAGTTCGGCGTTCAGCGTTCGGAGTTCAGCGTTCAGAGTTCGGAGTTCAGAGTTCGGAGTTCGGAGTTCAGAGTTCGGAGTTTGGAGTTTGGAGTTTGGAGTTCGGTGTTCAGAGTTCGGAGTTCGGAGTTCAGCGTTCGGAGTTCGGAGTTCGGAGTTCGGCGTTCAGCGTTCGGAGTTCGGAGTTCGGAGTTCGGAGTTTGGAGTTTGGAGTTCGGAGTTTGGAGTTCGGAGTTCAGAGTTCGGAGTTCGGAGTTCAGCGTTCGGAGTTCAGCGTTCGGAGTTCGGAGTTCAGAGTTCAGAGTTCAGAGTTCAGAGTTCAGAGTTCAGCGTTCGGAGTTCGGAGTTCAGAGCTTGGAGTTCGGAGTTCGGAGTTCAGCGTTTGGAGTTCAGCGTTCGGAGTTTGGAGTTCAGAGTTCAGAGTTTGGAGTTCAGAGTTCGGAGTTCGGAGTTCGGAGTTCGGAGTTCAGAGTTCGGAGTTCGGAGTTCGGAGTTTGGAGTTTGGAGTTCGGAGTTTGGAGTTCGGAGTTTGGTGTTTGGTGTTTGAATGAGTGGAGAATAAAAAATCTATTATGAAAAAGATTGCCCTTTTCGGGAAAAATTTCAGTGAGGATTTCAACGTGAACATTCGCCCATTGTTTGACATTTTCAGGAGGCACAATGCTGAAATAGTTATACATGAGGATTTCGCCACTTTTCTTCTCCAGCAGTCCGTGATCAGCACAGGGGCCTTTTCAACCTTTCACGACCACGACAGCCTCCCTGCGGCAACGGACTTTTTGTTTTCCTTCGGGGGAGACGGAACATTTCTGGAGACCCTGAAAATTGTTAAGGACCGCGACATACCGGTAATTGGTATCAACACAGGGCGACTGGGTTTTCTGGCCAATATCTCGAGGGAGGAAATCTGCGTCTCGGCTGAGGATTTGTTTCAGGGAAAATACTCGCTTGAAGAGAGATCTCTGATCAGGGTTGTGAGCAAAAGTTTTACCCACGATGAATTCAATGTAGCTTTAAATGAAATCACGATTCACAAATACGGGGCCGGGATGATTAGTGTATTAGCTGAATTGGATGGGGAGTACCTTAACTCTTATTGGGCCGATGGACTCATCATTTCTACTCCCACCGGATCAACCGCTTATTCAATGAGCGTGGGCGGCCCCATTGTTCTTCCGGAATCGCGAACTTTTGCAATTTCACCCGTAGCACCGCATAACCTGAGTGTAAGGCCCTTGATTGTTCCCGACAACAAAACCATTAGCCTGAGAGTAAAGTCGCGTGCCGACCGCTTTCTTGTGTCCATCGATTCCCGAACGCATGAGGTTGATAACGATACTGTTCTGAACATCGATAGGGCCCCATACAGTTTAAAGCTTGTTAAGTTTGAAACAACCAGTTTCTACAATACACTAAGAAATAAGCTGATGTGGGGCGTCGACAAGCGGAATTAATGAATGGGAAAACTGTTTTCATGAGTTGAGCAGGTCGTTGCGGCTTCATTCAGCAAGCATAAGGCTTCAGAAATTTGAAAGTTCAGCACCCTGTATGCCCTATGTTTATTAATTAGTTGAAATTCGAAGCATAGGATTTCACAAAAAGGGTGTTTTTTTTTAATTAATTTATATCTTTGCTAATCTTAAGGATTTAGAAATGAGTATAAGACGGCTAATCTTCATATTTCTTATCGCAACATTGATTCCTGTTACTTCCCATGCACAGAAATGGAAACTCAGGAGGTATGAGGCGAACTTTAGCATTGGCACCTCTCATTTCTACGGTGACATAGGAGGCACAAAAGATTTCGCCAATGCAGGAGGTTTTAAGGATATACAGCTCCAGTACACACGGCCTTCTTTCGCTTTTGGCGCCAGATATAAGCTTTCCGGAGATATGGCTGTTAAGATGAACTTCGTTTATGGCTTTTTGGCAGGAAGCGACATGAATTCACGCAACGATGGACGAAATTATTCTTTTACCTCCACAATTTTTGAGCCCTCTTTTCAGTTTGAGTATTATCTGATTCCCGAAAGTCGGGCAACTGGCTCATCTGCCTGGTTCAACCGTAGGGGAATGGTAAACAATTACTCGAAAGTATATCTATACCTGTTTGGGGGTCTTGGGGGAGCGTTTAGCAATCCGGTGCTGTTAGACAGCGAAGGAATGCCGAAAACCCTTGAAAACCTCAGTAAGTTTGGGGTTGCTTTCCCGGTAGGATTAGGTTTAAAATTCACCATCGACTCAAAATGGTCCCTCGGAGTAGAACTTGGGCGAAGGTTCACTACAACAGATTATATTGATGGTTACACATCGCAATTTTCACAGCACAATGATCTATACGACTTCGGTATGTTTAGTGCCATTTATAAAATACAAACCGACCGTCGCGGGTATCCTGTTTTCAGGTCATCACCGGGATATCGTCGCTAAGGATTTTTTTACCGTAAAGAATTTCAACCTTAAGTGCAGAATATCAATTATTCTTGCTCTCTTTTTGCTATTCCCCACCTTATCGTACGCTCAAAAAAAATCAGACTTTGGAATCTTTTCGGGCACATCTTTTTACAAAGGGGATTTGAACCCCACTAAAAACTTTTATCTGCCAGGGTTGGCCGTAGGCCCTATTTACCGTTATAATTTCGAAGCTCGGAATTCCATTCGTCTTAGTACAATCTACCATTCCCTCAAAGGTGAAACCAACGGATATGGCGACCCGTATGTTGAATCGTTAAACTCACGTTTCGACGCCACTTTTGTTGATGTAGCCGCCAATTACGAGATCAATTTCATTCCTTATAAAACAGCCAACCGAAAACTGAATCAGTCGCTTTACCTTTCCGTCGGTCTGTCCTACAATTTACTCCTAAGCTCGAATAATCCCGAAGCGAAAAATCACTTAACTTTGCCCTTTGGTATGGGATACAAGTTTAACCTCACTAAAAAATTGAGCGCAGGGGCTGAAATGTCTGTACGTAAGACCTTTAGCGATAGCGCAATAGACGGCGAAACAAATATTGCATCGGAAAGCAATAAAGCTTTGTTTGGTAACAAAGACTGGTATACCTTTGCAGGAATTTTTATCAGCTATAAAATCTTCAATTTCAGGGAAGATTGCCCTGCATATGATTAGATGGAATTTTGAAATATGGCAACTATTGAAAGTATAAACAAAGAAAAACTTCCGATTCACGTAGCCGTGATAATGGATGGCAATGGCCGCTGGGCACAGAGAAAAGGAAATTCAAGGATTTTCGGGCATCAGAACGGAGTGCTGGCGGTTCGGCAAACCGTTGAGGCAGCCTCAGAGCTTGGTATTCAATACCTTACCCTTTACGCGTTTTCAACCGAAAATTGGAACCGGCCCAGAGAGGAAGTCAACGCACTCATGTCGCTCCTTATAAACACTATCGAAAAGGAGTTGGACTCCCTTCTGGAGAACAATGTTTCCCTCCATATTATCGGTGATACCGAAAGTCTTCCCGAAGACGTTCAAAAACAATTATCAGCAGCAATAGAGAAAACTCGCAATAATAATGGGTTAAACCTCGTTCTAGCTCTCAGTTATAGCGGACGTTGGGAGATTCTCAACGCCATGAGAAAGCTGGCCCTGGATGTGAAGAATAATAAAATCCAGGCTAATGAGCTGGGTTGTGATTCATTTTCGCAATACCTCACAACCGCTGATTTACCCGATCCCGAACTTCTTATCCGCACCAGTGGGGAATATAGGATCAGTAATTTCCTGCTTTGGCAGATTGCCTATGCGGAATTGTATTTTACAGACATTCTTTGGCCTGATTTTCGCAAGGAACACTTCTTCGATGCAATCGTGGATTTTCAAAAGCGCGAAAGAAGATTTGGGAAAATCAGCGAGCAAATTAATAGTGAATCCGTTAATTAAACAGTATGTATAAATTTCCACTTGTCCTTTTTGTTCTTTTTTCCATTGTCTTCGAAGGTTTTTCACAAGACACCATTAATAAGGACACTATCATAAACTATAATGCACTGCCGGTTCTCGACTATTCCAATGCCAAGGAATACGAGATCGCTGATGTGAGCATTTCCGGAGTTCAGTTTCTGCAAAAAGAAGTGCTTGTTAGTTTATCCGGCCTGGTGGTAGGTGAGAAAATAACCGTACCCGGCGACGACATAACAAAGGTTATACAGAAGTTCTGGACCCAGGGACTGTTTTCGGATGTAAAAATTACCGCTACAAAAATCGAAAAAGGAAAGATTTGGCTTGATATTTTCCTGAAAGAGCGCCCTCGTATGACAAAGCTCGTTATTAACGGAATAAAAAAATCGGAGACCCAGGACATTATGGATAAACTGAATATCCGCAACGGGAGCCAGGTTACCGATGATATCCTTAACACTATTCGCAGGATTATCCGTGAACACTACGTGGAAAAGGGTTTTTTGAATACCAGCATCACAATTCAGGAGATCCCTGATTCCATTCGTGTAAATATGGTGCAGTTGGTAGCCAATGTGGAAAAAAACGGGAAAGTAAAGATCGAAGATGTTCTGTTTACCGACAATACCGTCTTCCCTGAGAAAAAGCTCAGAAAAGTTTTGAAAAAGACAAAAGGGAGGGATTACAACATTTTCAAGCCTTCCAAGATGATTAAAAAGGATTTCAAAGAGGATAAGGATAAACTTCTTGAATTCTACAATGAAAATGGCTACCGCGACGCTAAAATCCTGAGTGATTCCATCAGCAGGGTTTCTGCGGAAAGGATAAATCTGCACATCAACATTTTCGAGGGGAACAAGTACTATTTTGGAGATATCATTTGGATCGGAGCTACCAAATACCCTGAGGAGGTTCTGAATAAAGTACTTGGAATAAAGAAGGGGGATGTTTTCGATCAGGTGCTGCTCGACAAGCGATTGCTCAACGATGAGGATGCTGTAAACTCCCTTTATCTCGATTACGGATATCTTTTTTCAGACATAAGTCCAATAGAGGTTCGTATCAACAACGACACCATCGATTTCGAGATGCGCGTTTACGAAGGCAAACCCGCCAACATCAACAGCATAATTATTGAAGGAAACGAGGTTACCAACGAGCATGTGATTCGCCGTGAGATCCGCACTAAGCCCGGAGATCTTTTCAGCAAGTCGGATATTATTCGTACAGTAAGGGAACTCGCAAACCTTGGTCATTTCGATCCGGAACAAATCGAGCCCGAGCCTATCCCCGATCCTGCCAACGGAACCGTTGACATCCGCTACAAACTCGTGGAAAAATCAAACAACCAGTTTGAAGTATCCGGCGGATGGGGTTATGGAATGTTGGTTGGAACTGTAGGATTGAGATTCACTAACTTTTCGGCCCGCAACATCCTAAATGGTAAATCGTGGAGACCTATACCAACCGGTGATGGACAGACAGTGAGCATCAGGGCCCAATCGAACGGTAAATATTATCAATCGTACAACTTATCCTTCATAGAGCCCTGGTTTGGAGGAAAGAAGCCCAATTCCTTCTCGGTCTCTCTGTACCGCACAAAGATGAACAGTTCCTACGGCTATTACAGCAGTGTGGAAAAAGACCAGTATATGAAAATGACCGGGGCATCGATAGGTTTAGGCAAACGACTAACCTGGCCCGATGACTTTTTCACCCTATACAACGAGTTGAGCTTCCAGCGATACAGCCTGAAAGATTACACCGGATATTTCCTCTTTACAAACGGGAATTCAAACAACCTTAGTTTTTCATCAACTTTTGGAAGAAACTCGGTAAGTTCTCCAATTTTCCCGAGAAACGGATCAACCTTCAACCTGTCTCTGCAACTCACCCCTCCTTTTTCACGAATTTCAGGAAAGGATTTCAGCACCGTTACAAGTCAGGAAGAGAAATATAAATGGGTAGAATATCACAAATGGAAATTTAAAGCTGATTGGTATACAACTTTGGCAGGGAATTTGGTATTGTACACACGAGCCCATTTTGGATATAAAGGTTTCTACAATAAGGATATTGGTCCTTCACCCTTTGAAGGTTTTGATTTGGGAGGCGACGGCCTTACCGGTTACAATATCTACGGCTACGAAACTATAGCTCTGAGAGGGTACTCAAATAGTTCTTTAACACCGAGGGTAAATGACACAAAATCGGGTAACGTATATGAGAAGCTAACGCTGGAACTCCGGTATCCCTTCTCGCTGAACCCACAGGCCACTATTTTCGGCCTGGTGTTTGCAGAGGCTGGTAATGCTTGGTATTCTATTGACGACTACAACCCCTTCCTTGTAAAACGTTCTCTTGGAGTAGGCTTAAGAGCCTTCCTTCCAATGTTCGGATTGCTTGGGATTGACTGGGGTTATGGCTTCGACGAGATACCAAATGCTCAGTACGGCAACAGCGGCCCAAACTTTCACTTTACAATCGGACAGCAATTTTAGATTGTTTAATTAAAAAATTTACGTCATGAAAAAGTCAGCCTTATTAATTATGATCGTGTTCCTCTTTGCAGGAACCAGTTTTGCTCAAAAATTTGCCTTTGTCGATACTGAATATATTCTAAACCGTATCCCAACCTATAAGGCAGCACAGGAACAGGTAGACAAGATTTCCGCAGATTACCAGAAGGAAATTGAGGCCAAGTATCAGGAGGTGGATAAAATCTACAAAGACTTCCAAAAGGAAAAGGTTCTCCTAACAGAAGATCAGAAAACCAAGAAAGAAGATGAGATAATGGCCAAGGAAAAAGAAATCAAAGATCTTCAGAAAAAATATTTTGGTGCTGAGGGAGCTGTTTTCCAGAAACGTCAGGAATTGGTAAAACCTATACAGGACGAGGTTTACAAAGTGGTTAAGGAAATGGCTATTGAAGGTGCATATGCTGTGATTTTCGACACAGCAGCAGGAGCAGGAATACTCTATGAGAACGCCAAATACAACAAAAGCGACGATGTTCTGGCTAAGTTAGGATATACTAATTAATTATATACTTTTGTAAAAATTTAAACCGGATAGAATGAAAAAGTTTTATGTGCTTTGTTTGTTGATTACCATTGCCTTCTCGGGCGCATTTGTGAATGCTCAGAATTTGAAATTCGGCCATCTCAATATGCAGAATGTTCTGATTGCAATGCCCGAATACAATCAGTCGCTGGACAGTTTGAAAAAGATCAACGAAAAATATGCCCTTCAGGAAGAAACACTTCAGGTTGAGTTTAACCGCAAGTATAACGAGCTGATGGAAAATCAGGTTGGCATGGACTCCCTGATTCTTCAGAGTAAAATTTCCGAACTCCAGAGCATGCAGCAGAATCTTGAGGCATTTCAACAACTGGCAGGAGAAAAATTACAGAAGCTTCAGTCTGATCTTCTTGCAGGAATCATGAAAAAACTCGAGGCTACCGTTAAAGAAATCGGCCAGGAACTCGATCTTATTTATGTTTTCGATGTTAGCGGGAAGAATCCAATCTATGTTTCCGAAAAGAGTCTCGACATCTACCCAATGGTGAAGGATAAGCTTAAGCTTCCTTAATAAACAGAATTTATACTATTGAAGACCATTTTGAAATATCAGAATGGTCTTCATCTTTAAAAACAATCATCATGACCGTCGCAAATTCTCCAATTGGTCTTTTCGATTCGGGTGTTGGCGGGCTTACCGTTGCTTCTGCAATCAGATCGGCCTTGCCCTCCGAGAAGATGATTTACTTTGGCGATACGGCGCATTTGCCTTATGGCGACAAATCAAAAGAAACGATAATAAATTATTCCATCGGAATCACAAAGTTTCTTCTTGAGAAAGGTTGTAAGGTTATACTCATTGCATGTAACTCCGCATCCGCCAATGCATTTCTTGAAGTGCAGGAGTTCGCGGGCGACAGGGCTCTGGTCATGAACGTTATTGATCCCGTAATTGATTATGTAAGCCGTGAAATCGAGACCAAGAATATCGGGGTTATTGGTACAAAAGCCACAATTAATTCGGGTACCTATCAGAATGGCATAACCAAACTGAATCCATCCATTGAGGTTTCCTCGCTTGCTACCCCCCTTTTGGTTCCAATGATCGAAGAAGGTTTTATTTTTGACGATATCTCAAACGCTATTGTTCGCTCCTACTTATCCAGAAAAGAGCTTCAGGATATCGACAGTCTTATTCTTGGGTGCACTCACTACCCAATCATTAAAAATCAGATCAGCCGTTTCTTCAACTTTAACGTGAATGTTATCGACAGCGCTAAAATTGTTGCTGAAAAACTTCGTGACGAGCTGATGCAAAAACAGCTGCTTCGCACGGATAAAGCTTCGGGGCATGAATTTTACGTGTCCGACCATACCGATTACTTCGAAATCATTGCCCGTATGTTTTTTGGGGAAAAGATCGATTTGAACAAGGTGAGTCTTAAAGAGGAAAACTAAAGGATTGTATACCCCCAATACTTATTGAAATAGTATGTTGATCGGGAAAACCGAAAAGCTTGACACGATCAAAATCATTTCTGAATTCCCTTACCGATACCACTCCGAATAAAACAAATAATTGTTCGCTATTTTTTCAATCATTTCGCGGCTTTGCTCCGGGTCAATGCTTTTCACCCTTCGTGCGGGAATTCCTGCATATATGCTGCCGGGTTCAACAATGGTACCATCAAGCACGACGGCACCTGCGGCAATTATTGAGTTTTCGCCAATTACTGCATGATCGAGGATAATCGAACCCATTCCGAGCAGAACATTACTTTTTATGCATGCCCCATGGATAATCACATTATGACCTACTGAAACATTATCCCCGATCTCAACTACTGATTTTTGATACAAGGTGTGCAAAACACTTCCATCCTGAATATTCACCTTGTTGCCGATGCGTATGGAGTTCACATCTCCCCTGAGAACGGTATTAAACCAAACGGAACAATCGTCCCCCATGATAACATCACCAATGACTGTTGCGTTTTCAGCCAGAAAACAATTCTTCCCAAAAGCAGGGGTGAAACCCCGTACAGATTTTATAAGTGCCATTTTTTTATTTTTGATAAATACTATTTGAATCCGATCCGCAATAAAGGTTTTGGATACCACAACCAGGGTTCATCGGTATCAGGTCCGCAGTATTGATCTGTTATGATCTCACACTTGATCGAACAGGAAGCTATGCGGAACAAAATAATCCTTTCGGGATGGAATCAGGTGTCAAAAGTAAAGAACTTTATTGGATCCTGTAAGCAGAAAAATTGATTTGCAGCTATTTAAAGACACTTCCTGATTTGAAGAAATTTTATTTTTGTTCAAGAACGATTTGCGATACTAATTGTTAATTAAATCGAAGGTGTTTTTAAGCAACTCCTGCTAAAAAACTTAAATTTGTATTTGATTTTTAATCAGATAACTTTGAATCGTGTTAAAGTTGTCGTTTTTAGGTCGAAATTAATGCGAATCCTCATAATTTTCGCAATAATTTGTTGTGTAATCAATTTTATAATTTAGTTCAGCTATGAGCAAAAATCCAAGAATTATCGAATTGGAGGATGTGGTTGTTAAATTTGCAGGTGATTCGGGCGATGGCATGCAGTTAACCGGGAGTCAGTTTTCCGACACCTCAGCATTTGTGGGTAATGACCTTTCTACTTTTCCCGATTACCCCTCAGAGATCCGTGCCCCGCAAGGAACCGTTGCCGGAGTATCGGGATATCAGGTTCACATCGGTCATAAAGATGTAACCACGCCCGGCGATCTGGCTGACGTGCTTGTGGCTATGAATCCTGCAGCTCTCAAAACCAATATGAAATGGCTTAAGCCGGGGGCAACGGTCATCATCGACATTGACAACTTTGACCAAAAGAATTACAAAAAAGCCGAATATATTGAGGACCCCTTAAACGACGGTTCTTTGGAAGGTTACAATATTGTTAAGGCACCTATTACTTCCCTCACCCGTTCCACAGTAAAGGAGTTCGGTCTGGATGCAAAAACCGCCGATAAAACAAAAAATCAGTTCGTTGCAGGCATATTATTCTGGTTGTTTAATCGGGATCTGACAATTGGGGAGAACTTCATTCAAAAAAAATTCAAGAAAAACGCCGATCTTGTTAACGCCAATATCGCTGTTCTTCGCGGGGGATACAACTACGCTGAAACGATTGAGGCAATGTCGACAACCTTTTTGGTTAATCCCGCTAAAAACAAAAAAGGCCTTTTCAGGAATATCACAGGAAATATAGCAACCGCCTGGGGGCTTCTTGCTGCCTCCGAGAAGTCGGGTTGTGGGCTTTTCCTTGGCTCCTACCCCATCACCCCGGCAACAGAAGTTCTCCAGGAGCTGGCCAGCAGGAAACATCTGGGGGCAATAACCTTTCAGGCCGAAGATGAGATCGCTGGTATCTGCTCTGCAATAGGAGCCTCCTTTACAGGCAAGCTTGCAGTGACTTCAACTTCGGGACCCGGGCTGGCCCTGAAAGGAGAAGCTATTGGACTTGCAGTTATCACCGAACTGCCTATTGTTATCGTAAATGTCCAACGCGGAGGCCCCTCAACCGGCCTGCCCACAAAAACCGAACAGGCCGATCTGTTGCAGGCCTTGTATGGACGAAGCGGCGAAAGTCCCGTAATCGTCGTTGCAGCCACAACACCGGCAAACTGCTTCACATATGCATATGAAGCAGCCAAGTTATCGCTGGAGCATATGACTCCCGTAATTTTGCTTACCGATGGTTACCTGGCAAACGGGTCAGAGTTATGGCATATTCCCGAAATGAAAGACATGCCGGAAATTAATCCCCCAAAGGTCAAAGACAATCATGAGGGTTACATGCCCTATATACGAGATCCTGAAAACCTTGCCCGCATGTGGGCAGTTCCCGGTCAGGAAGGTATGCGTCACCGGGTGGGAGGCTTGGAAAAGGCCGACAAAACAGGTGAAGTTTCACATGATCCATACAATCATCAGGTAATGGTTGGTTTGCGCCAGGAAAAAGTTGATCGGGTTGCAAATTACATTTCCGATCAGGAAGTTATGGGTGAAAAAGATGCTGACTTATTGGTAATCGGTTGGGGTGGAACCTATGGGGCACTTTACAGCGCCGTTAAAGAGCTGCAGAATGAAGGCAGGTCCATCAGCCTTGCGCAGTTCTCGTATATCAGTCCGCTGCCCAAAAATACCGAGGATATTCTCAAGCATGCAAAGAGCCGGGTAATCTGCGAGTTAAACCTCGGTCAGTTTGCAATGTATCTGCGGTCGAAGTTTCCGCAATACGAATATAAGCAATACAATAAGGTACAGGGATTGCCTTTTATGATTTCCGAATTAAAAGCAAAATTCATTGATTTACTTGAAAACAAAGGAAAATGAAAGAGAATACAGATTTTGCACCAGTATTGATTCCCCAGGATTACAAACTCGATAGTCCGGTAAAATGGTGTGCCGGTTGCGGTGCCCACGCTGTGCTTTCATCGATCAGGAATGCTGTTCCTGAAACCGGGGTGAAAAAGGAAAATGTGGTTTTTGTCTCAGGAATCGGCTGTTCATCCCGATTCCCATATTATATAAACACTTATGGCTTTCACAGCCTTCATGGTCGTGCAGCACCGATTGCCACTGGCATTAAGCTGGCAAACCCTGAGCTTTCGGTTTGGGTTGTTACCGGCGACGGCGACTCGATGGCTATTGGAGGAAACCACTTTATCCATGTCATTCGCCGTAACATCAACATGAGCATCCTGATCTTCAACAACAGGATTTACGGACTCACAAAGGGCCAGTATTCACCTACCACGCCCAAGGGAAGTGTCACCAAAACCTCCCCCGAAGGATCAATTGAAGAACCCTTCAATCCGGGCGAACTTGTAATGGGTTCCCAGGGTGCCTTTTTTGCCAGGGTGGTTGACACTGAGCCGAAAATGATGAAGGAGGTCTTTATTCAGGCTTCTCTTCACAAAGGCACATCTGTGGTTGAGGTATTGCAGAATTGCGTGATTTTCAACAACGACGTTCACGAAAACATAACCGGCAAGGATGTCAGAGATGACCACCAGATTTATCTTAAACACGGTGAGCCAATGATTTTTGGCAAAGAGCACGAAAAGGGTCTGATTTACCGCAACAATAAATTGGAGGTTGTAATAATAGGTAAGGATGGCATACGCAAGGAAGATATCTTAATTCACAATGCCAACTGCGCCAACTCAACCATTCATTACAACCTTGTAAAAATGGATCAGCCGGAATATCCGGTAGCCATGGGGATTATCAGAGCTGTTGAAAAACCCGTTTACGAAGAAATGCTTTATGATCAATTGGCCCATGCACAGGAAAAGAGTCCGATAAAATGTATGGACGATCTCCTGAAGAGCGGAAACACGTTTTTGATAAACGAAAGCAGCTCCTAGCCTAATCGTTGCACCATCCTTTCGGGTGGTGCAAACCAAATCTGGAATTATGGATATTCCGCGCTCAGATAGCGAAATACAGAAGCTGCTTGCCGAAAAAAAAGAAAGGCTTAAGGAACTCTCCTGTATTAACCAGACTACCCAGATTATCAAAGAGGGGAAACTTATCGAGGAGACTCTTAGGCGTATCACCTTCATTCTTCCGAAGGCCTGGCAGTATCCTGATCATACGGTTGCCCGAATCCGCTATGGAGATCTTGAGTTTACAACCCAAACCTTCAGGGAAACCGAATATTGCCAATCGCAGAAGTTCAGGACCATTCACAATATATCCGGCTCGATCGACATCTTTTACCTACGGGAATTTCCCGAAATCGACGAGGGGCCGTTCCTGAAGGAAGAGCGAAATCTCATAAACAATCTTGCCAGCATTATCTCCAATTACCTCAATACCATTGAGGCCCGCAAGATTCTGAAAAAAACCCAGGAAAAAGATGATCTTCGTTCCGAAATAACGGAGTTCCGAAGCGGCAAACCCATTAACAGCCGCAAATTATTGCAGAAATTCCTGAACAAGATGAATGCCAACAGGGATATCTTCCACGACCTGATGCTTTATAAAGCCAAAGAAATTTTGTTGGTGGCAACCCTTTACGATGCCTTTTCGATTGAGAAGGAAGGCAGGTTTTCACTGCATATCCTTGGGGAATACCAGCAGCTTGATTTAACAACGATGCCCCGGGTAACCGGTGTTTCCACCTATGAGGAAGCGGTTGATCAACTTGGCAACCGGCACTTCGACCTTGTAATCCTGATGATTGGAAGCGACAAGCCCACATCCAACATGATTGCCCGAATGGTAAAGACCGAGTACCCATACATTCCTGTTTACGTTCTGCTCAATAATAGTCGTGAAGTTTCTTCATATAAGGAAAGCAAGGAAAACCTCGAGCATGTTGACAAGATTTTTACATGGAACGGCGACTCCAAGATTTTCTTTGCGATGATTAAGCTGCTGGAAGACTGGGTAAATGTTGAAAACGACACCCAAATCAGCCTGGTAAAGGTCATCCTGCTTGTGGAGGATTCAGAAATATACTATTCGCGCTACCTTCCACTCCTATACAGCAGTGTAATGGAGCAAACCAAAAGGATTATCGATGATGTTGCCACCGACGAACTCTTTAAAGTGCTAAGACTCCGGGCCCGCCCAAAAATCCTTTTGGCAACCAGCTATGAGGAAGCCGAGGAAATTATTCAGAAATACTCCGAAAGTCTTCTTTGCCTGATTACTGACGTAAAGTTCCGTAGAAACGGCGTTTTGAACGATACAGCAGGGTTCAGTCTGGTTACTCATGTGAGGGAAATTAATCCGGGCCTGCCAACAATTATTCAGTCGTCAGAGGTCGAAAACTCACACATGGCCTATGAATTGAAATCAATCTTTATAAACAAGAATTCAGAGACCCTCTTGCAGGATATCAAGGGATTCATCAGCCACCACCTGGGCTTCGGGAATTTCGAGTACAGAGACCCGGGGGGAAAGAAGATTGCGGAAGCCAAATCGCTCAAGGAGTTCGAGAAGCAGATCGAGACCATTCCCGACGAATCGCTTATTTATCACGGCAAGCGCAACCACTTTTCGCTTTGGCTCATGGCCCGCGGGGAAATAAAAATCGCAAAGATGATTTTTCCCCTGAAAGTCACTGATTTCAAGAATCCCCTGGAGTTCAGAAATTATCTTAAGTTTGTTATCAAGAAATACCGCAACGAGACCAATGCCGGGAGAATTGTAAACTTTGAAGAGTTGGCACTGCTTGACGAAAGCAATATTGTAAGCCTCGGAACAGGAGCTCTTGGCGGCAAAGGGCGGGGTCTCGCATTTATAAACACCCTGATTTACAACCTTAACTTTTCTGACCTGATAAAAGGAATCAACACAAGAACTCCAAGAACATCACTGATCGGGACGGATGAATTTGACCTCTTCCTTGAGAAAAACAACCTGATCGATGTAATTCATGGGAGCTATTCCTATGAGGAAATTTGCGTTTTGTTCCTAAAAGGGGAGCTCTCGTACCACTTGGAGAAAAACCTGAAATCATTGCTTTCCGTGTTGAAAAAACCTCTGGCTATAAGGTCCTCAAGTCTGTTGGAGGACAGCACAAGCCAGCCCTTTTCAGGGATATTCGAAACATTTCTTATCCCCAACAATTCGGAGGATATTAAACTTCGGTACAAACATCTTTCGGATGCCATCAAGCTGGTATATGCCAGCATTTTTTCCGATCCCTCCCGCTCCTATTTTGAGGCAATAAACTACAAAGTAGAAGAGGAAAAGATGGCAGTGGTGATACAGGAAGTTGTTGGGAACGAATTCGGGGGATATTTCTATCCTCACATAAGTGGAACAGCACAGTCGCACAACTATTACCCTGTTGCTCACATGCAACCCGAGGACGGCTTTGCCATTTCCGCACTGGGTTTGGGCCATTATGTAGTACAGGGAGAAAAGGCTTATCGGTTCTCTCCCAAATATCCCGATTTGGAGGTCAACACCCCTAAAAATCTTTTCAGGGATTCGCAGATTGAATTTCTGGCTCTCGACATGAACTGTCAGGATCCTGACATGCTTGTAAAAGGCTCGGATGCAAATCTCAAACGTTTAAAAATCTCGGTGGCAGAACTCCATAATTCGATTCAGCATCTTGTTTCGGTTTATGATCCGCAGAACGACCGGATTGAAGCGGGATTAGCAAAACCAGGTCCGAGAATTCTTAACTTCGCGAACATTCTCAGGTACAACTATATTCCCCTGGCTAAAACCCTCGAGTTCATTCTGGATGTTGGAAAGGAGGCCTTAGGATCCCCCGTTGAAATAGAATATGCCGTGGATCTCAATAAGTCTGAAAACGGATTGCCCTCATTTTATCTCTTGCAGATCAAACCCATGCACAAGAGCAGTGGGGATTTTAACGTTGACCTTAGCCAGGTTGACCGACAAAGCATACTTATTTATGCCGAGAAGAGTATGGGAAACGGCAGAATTGATACTATCGCTGATATAATTTTTGTTAAGCCGGAGAGTTTCGATAAGTTAAGGACAAAAGAAATAGCTTTGGAAATTGAAGGAATAAACAAGGATATGCTGTTGAAAAAGAAAAATTACGTCCTTATCGGCCCGGGAAGATGGGGCACCCGCGACCCGTTTATCGGTATCCCGGTCAATTGGCCTCAGATTTCCATGGCAAAAGTAATCATCGAAACCAGTCTGGAAGGTTTTCCATTGGACGCTTCTCTGGGCTCGCACTTTTTCCATAACCTCACATCCATGAACATTGGCTATTTCTCGATTCAGCACAGTTCCAGAAATGAATTTGTTGACTGGGACGAGATCAACAGGCAAAGAATCATAACTGAGACCAGTTTCCTTAAACACATCTCCTTCCCGGAACCCTTAAACATCGTTATGGACGGGAAAAAGCAAATCTCGCTAATTCATAAGGCAACAAAGAAGAATAACAAATAATTGCAGGGCAAATACTATGGACGTAAATCTTAAAACGAGGCGATTGGATTATCCGACAGTTGATTTCAGCATGACGGAGTTTGAGTTGCTGATGCAAAAGCGTATCAGACAGGTCCTGATTATCAGCAGCAATTATGATTTCTATATGTTGGAAGAGGATGGAAGGATCGACGAGCAGATTTTCAATGAATACGTTTCCTTAAACCTGCGTTATCCTCCCCGCTTCATCAAAGCAAGTTCAGCCAAAGAAGCCTTTGAGGTATTGGAGCGCGAAAGCATCGATCTTATCATAGAGATGCTCAACATCGGGGATATTGACACCTTTCAGCTTGCCAAAAGAATCAAAGACAGTTACAAGGATATTCCCATTGTTGTTCTAACTCATTTTAACCGAGAGGTATCGCTCAAGCTGCAAAATGAGGATCTCTCCGCTATCGATTATGTGTTTTGCTGGTTGGGAAACGCTGACCTTTTGCTGGCGATTATCAAGCTCATCGAAGACAGGATGAATGCCGATTACGATGTTGAAAATGTGGGGGTACAGGCCATCATGCTGGTGGAAGATTCCATCCGCTACACCTCGGTTTATCTCCCTCTTCTGTATAAGATCGTTCTGAAGCAGTCGCGCGATTTTATGAAAGAAGCCCTTAACGAGCACCAGAAAATGCTAAGGATGCGCGGTCGCCCGAAAATTCTCCTGGCCAAGACTTATGAGGAGGCAATGGAGTTTTACAGCAAGTACAAAAACAACATACTCGGTATTATTTCCGATATCAGTTTTAAGGAAAACAACAAACGCGATCACAAAACCAAGGCAGGTCTTCGTTTGTGCAAGGTGGTAAAGGAGGAAGATCCCTACATGCCCTTTCTTTTGCAATCGTCGGACATGAGCAATGAGAAATATGCCCAGAAGCTGAATGTTGGCTTTCTGCATAAATATTCCAAAACCCTTTCCATTGATGTAAGAAACTACATCATCCGCAATTTTGCGTTTGGGGAGTTTGTGTTCCGCGATCCCGACACCTCGCGTGAAATCGCCAGGGCCACCGATCTGCAGACCCTTCAGCAAATGATTCTTAAAGTTCCTGACAATGTTCTGGCATACCACGCTTCGCGAAACGACTTTTCCAAATGGCTCAATGCAAGGGCAATTTTCCCGGTAGCCCAGCTTTTTAAGTACCTCCGCAAAGAAGACTTTAGAAATGTAGATGAGGTAAGATCGTATATTTACGAAGCAATCTCGAGTTTCCGCATAAGCAAAGGAAGGGGGATTATCGCCAAGTTCGACAAATCCAGCTTTGACGAATACATGATGTTTTCCAGGATTGGCGATGCATCTATTGGTGGAAAAGCCCGTGGCCTGGCTTTTATTAACTCGGTGATAAAGAACTACAGCCTTTTCAACAAGTATGATGATGTTGTGATCTCCATTCCCCGCACCGTGGTGCTGAGCACTGACATTTTCGACGAATATATGGAGACAAACGATCTCTACAAAATCGGGATGAGCAATCTGAGTGACGACGAGATTCTTCAGCATTTCATCAAGGCAAAACTTCCCGGATGGGTGCATCAGGATCTGTATGCATTTATCTCGGTAATGAAAAATCCTGTGGCAATACGCTCGTCAAGCAAGCTGGAAGACAGCCATTACCAGCCCTTCGCCGGGATTTACTCCACTTACATGATCCCGATGGTTGAGTCAGACCACGCCCTTACAATGCGGATGCTCACCAATGCAATCAAATCGGTTTACGCTTCGGTTTATTTCAAGTCGAGCAAAGCATATATGGCTGCCACCTCGAATGTTATCGACGAGGAAAAGATGGGCATTATCCTTCAGGAAGTCAGCGGATCGCGTTACAAGAACCGCTTTTACCCCACATTCTCAGGGGTTGCACGATCCATTAATTTTTATCCCATTAAACCAGAAAAGCCGGAAGATGGAATTGCCAATATTGCTTTCGGGCTCGGGAAATATATTGTTGACGGGGGAGTTTCGCTCCGCTTTTCACCAAAATATGCCAAGAAAGTCCTGCAGTTATCCTCCCCCGAGATAATTCTGAGGGATACCCAAAAGACTTTTTTCGCTTTGGATATGAATCCGGATAGTTTTATTACTTCAACCGACGACAGTATCAACCTGCAAAGGCTGAAGATTAAGGATGCGGAGGAGGACAATTCGCTCAGGAGTGTGGCATCGGTTTACGATCTTCAGAATCATATAATCCGCGACGGGTACAACTATGACGGAAAAAAGGTGATAACCTTTTCAAATATCCTGAATCACAAAACCTTCCCCTTGGCCGACATCCTGCAGACCTTGCTGGCAATAGGCCAAAAAGAAATGAACCTGCCCATTGAGATTGAATTTGCCGTGAATCTGAATGTTCCCGAAGGGGCCCCGAAAGTGTTTCATTTCCTGCAGATACGCCCTATTGTTGACAATGATCAGAGCAGTTCCATTGCCATTGATGAGGTTAAGAAGGAAGAAACAATTATCCTTTCAAATTCCGCATTAGGGAATGGGGTGTTCGACTGGATGCACGATATTGTTTACATAAAACCTGAATCTTTTGATCCCGCTCACAGCGAACGGATGGCGCGAAGCGTTGAGCAGATAAACTCAAGTCTAAGGGATGAGCAGAAAAATTATGTGCTTATTGGTCCTGGCCGATGGGGTTCGTCCGATCCCTGGCTTGGGATACCCATCAAGTGGCCGCAGATAAGCGAGGCGCGAATTATTGTTGAATCAGGTTTGGAAAAATACCGCATCGACCCAAGCCAGGGCACGCACTTTTTCCAGAACCTCACCTCTTTTGGGGTTGGCTATCTAACCATCAATCCCTATATCAATGATGGTTTTTACGATATTGACTATCTTTCAAGGCAGGAAGCTTTTTTTGAGGACCAGTATGTAAGGCACATCCGGTTTAAAACGCCAATGCTTATAATGATTGATGGGAAAACGAACAGAGGGGTAGTTTATAAGGTTTGATGCTCTATTGAGAAGAGTAGTTTATTGCAAAAAACAAAACGACCACAATCCACAAAGGCTTCAGCGAAAAAGAATTTCAACTTTCAAGCCCTTGTTGACTATGGTCGTTTATCTTAGGAACAGCCTTCTAGTACAAACCCTGATCCATCATGGAGTGGGCGACCTTCAGGAATCCGGCGATATTTGCGCCTTTCACATAATCCACATAACCATCGGGACGTGTGCCGTATTTTACGCAGCTTTGGTGAATGTTGGTCATAATATGGTGCAGCCTGTCGTCGACTTCCGAGCGGCTCCAGTTGATTTTCATGGAATTCTGAGCCATTTCAAGTCCGGATGTTGCAACACCGCCTGCGTTGGATGCTTTGCCGGGTGAGAAGAGTATCTTCTTCGAATGCAGAGCTTCGATTGCTTCGGGTGTACAGGGCATGTTTGCGCCTTCGGTAACGCAGATGCAGCCGTTTTTGATCAGGTTGAGGGCATCCTCTTTGTTCAGTTCGTTCTGGGTTGCACATGGCAGGGCGATATCGCAAGCCACTTCCCATGGGTGTTTACCCTGAACGAATTCAACTCCCTCGAACTCATAAGCCATGGGTTTAACGATATCTTCGTTGGTGGCTCTGAGCTCCAGCATGTAATTTATTTTTTCGGTATCGAGACCTCCGGGAATGTGAACATACCCGTCGGGGCCTGAGAGTGTGATCACCTTACCTCCCAGCTCGGTGGCTTTGATGGCTGCACCCCAGGCAACGTTGCCGAAACCCGAAATAGCAACTTTCTTGCCTTCGAACGACTGGCCTATGGTTGCAAGCATTTCTTTGGCGAAATACACTACACCATAGCCAGTAGCTTCGGGACGAACGAGGCTTCCGCCCCAGTTCAGGCCCTTTCCGGTAAGCACTCCGGTATTCTCACGGGCAAGTTTTCTGTACATTCCATAAAGGTAGCCGATTTCGCGACCGCCAACGCCGATGTCACCAGCGGGCACATCGGTGTCAGGACCGATAATTCGCCACAGTTCCAGCATAAACGACTGGCAGAAACGCATGATTTCGCGGTTTGATTTCCCTTTTGGGTCGAAATCGGATCCTCCCTTAGCACCACCCATAGGAAGGGAGGTAAGACTGTTTTTAAATATCTGCTCGAATCCCAGGAACTTTAGAATGCTAAGGTTCACACTCGGGTGAAAACGAAGTCCACCTTTGTATGGGCCGATGGCATTGTTGAACTGTATTCTGTAACCCCGGTTAACGTGAATGTTCCCCTCATCATCTTCCCAAGGCACTTTGAACATCATGGTTCTGTCGGGCTCAATAAGACGTTCGATAATTTTTGCAGACTCAAATTGTGGGTTCTCGTTGTAAATTTCCTCAATCGACTCGAGAACTTCACGCACTGCCTGATGATACTCGGCCTCACCCTGAGTTTTTTTGATGAGGTCATTCATTAGCATATCTACATTCATAGCAGAAAAATTTAATAATAAGTATTTAGTAACAAAAAATCCCGTGTCGGGATCGTGATGTAAAGTTGATTTTTAAAGGAGAGATTTCCAAATTTTGCAGAACAAGAATAATATGATTTTAAGCATGTTAAAACCTTTTCAATAACATATCATGTCGGGGTGAATTTAGCCTTAACCTCATCCACTAGAGCGCGACGACGGGGTGATGACGTGACGGGGTGATGACGTGACGGGGTGATGACGTAATGGTGTGATAGGTTGAAACCGGTAGATGTATCATTAAAATCCCCCATCCCGCGATAGTCCAGCTCCCTCCGGGGGAGAGCCTGTCCCGCAATGCGGGAGTCTGGGGAGGGGCATCGGGATTTTCTTTAAGCTGGCCTTTCAGGCCGCAATCTTCATACCTTCTCTTATCCAGGGTAATGAAATGAAGATTTCCGCCTTCGGCAAAAAATCTTCATTTCACTTACCCTGGACTCAAATAAGCTGGCTTTTCAGGCCGTTAATCGCAATCGCACGCATAAGTCCAACCCCACTCCAAGGCTGTAGCATGTTAGGAGCGAGTCGAAAAGAAATTTAAATTATACCCTTATATGGTTCATTAGTATCCCCAATCCTGCGATAGTCCAGCTCCCTCCCACTCCGGGGGAGGGCCGGGGTGGGGCCGAGTCCTCAATTCCACAAAAGTTTAGCCTCCCATCCCTCTGCAATTCCGGGAGTGAGCCTGTCCCGCAATCCGGGAGTCCGGTGAGGTGCCTCAGACTCCAAACGTAATTTTCAGGGTCCTTTTCCATTTATCCGATATTCTGTGGCAGTGCGTATATTCCGGATTTCTTTTAAGCTGGCCTTTCAGGCCGATAATCTCATTCCGTCATTTGTCCGGGGTGCCGTGAAATGATGATTTTAGCCTTCGGCAAAAAATCTTCATTTCACTTGCCCCGGACTCAAATAAGTTGGCCTTTCAGGCCGCTATTCTCAAACACATGAGAAAGTCCAGCTCCCTCACACTCCGGGGCATGACTGTTTCGTGTTCTAAAGTCCGCACAGGTAGTTTTTAAAATCCCCATACGAAGTACTCATCGTTCTGCTGATTTTCTCGCGTTTTCCGAATTCGGCAAGTTTTTCGGGAATCGGCAAGGGTTCGCCTAGGGCTTCCTCAACGGTGTCGCTGAACTTTGCCGGGTGAGCCGTTTCGAGGAAGATGCCTATAGAGTTTGTGTTTTCTTTTTGGAATTCTGTGAGGGCCATAAATGCGGTTGCCCCATGCGGGTCGGGGATATAGCCGAATTCGGCCTTAACATTCTTGATGCAGGCTTTTATTTCCGAATCCTTGTAGTGATACCCTATCATGGCCTTTTTAATATCTCCATGGGAATGTTGATAGAGATCGAGTATTCTTGCGAAGTTGCTGGGATCGCCAACATCCATCGCGTTGGCCACAGTAGCCACGGAGGGCCGGGGCTTGTAAACGCCTGTCTCAAGGTATTGGGGAACAACATCATTGATATTGGTTGCTGCAAGGAATTGAGAAATAGGAAGCCCCATTTTTTTTGCAACGAGTCCGGCCGTTATGTTGCCAAAGTTACCGCTGGGAACCGAAACCACCAGATTCTTGTCGGATACGGGCAATTGCCTGAAAGCATTGAAATAGTAAAAGCTCTGGGGTAACAAGCGGGCAAGGTTTATGCTGTTGGCTGATGTCAGGGTGAGCTTCTCATTTATTTCCCTGTCCACAAAAGCTTCTTTCACCAGTCGCTGGCAATCGTCGAAACTGCCATCCACCTCGAGTGCGGTAATGTTCTGTCCCAGTGTGGTGAATTGTTTTTCCTGAAGATAGCTTACCAGTCCTTTCGGGTAGAGAATATGCACTTTTATCCCCTCGACTCCCAGAAAGCCGTTGGCAACCGCGCTGCCTGTGTCGCCGCTGGTGGCAACAAGAACATGAATTTCCTTCTGGTAACCCTGTGTGAAATACGCAAGCATCCTTGCCATATAGCGGGCACCAACATCCTTGAATGCCAGGGTTGGGCCGTGAAACAGCTCAAGACAGTATGTAGAATCGCTTATCTGGACCAGAGGAGTTTCGAAATTCAGGGCATCATCGTTAATCTTTCTCAGTTCGTTGTGGGGAATGTCGTCCCCAAAAAGTGCCAGAGCCACTTCAAACGAAAGCTCAGGGAAGCTCATGCTTCGAATCCTTTTGAAGAAGTCTTTTTCCAAAACAGGGAACCGCTCAGGCATGTAGAGGCCACGGTCGAGTGCGAGGCCTTTAAATACTGCCTCCTTCAGATCAACCTGACGATTTTTGTTGTTCGTGCTGTAATACTTCATGGTTCTTAGTCGATTAGTCGTGTTCCCTGACGGCTCACTTTTGAGATATAGACTTTGCTGTCGAGACCGGCTTTGGTAAATACATCGTTCATAAGGACGCCTGCTTTGCGGGCGCTTTCGGGGTTGTCGGACAGGGCAAACACCGATGGGCCCGAGCCGGAAATGTTTCCGCCGAGGGCACCGGTCTCCGACAAGCGAGCTTTAATCTCGTTGTAGCCGGGGATTAGCGCAGCCCTTACCGGTTCGGCAATCACATCGTGAAGGGACCGGCCTATCAAAGCATAATCGGAGGTAGTGAGACCAGCCATTAGTCCTGCAATATTTCCGCACTGTTCCAAAGCCTTTTTAACTGAGAGTTCCTTCGGGATGAGTTTCCTGCTCTCAGAAGTTTTAATCTGTATATTGGGATGAGCAACGGTACAGATAAGATCGTGGGGGGCTTCGAGGCGAACAATATCGATCGGGTTGTAATCGCGAATGAGGATGAATCCCCCGAGAAGAGCAGGAGCCACATTATCGGCATGCACGCTTCCGCTGGCAATGAACTCTCCCTTCATTGCGAAAGGAAGCAGCTCCTTTTGGGTAAAAGGGCGGTTCAGCAGCTCGTTTACCCCGACCACAGCGGCAGTGCAGCTAGCAGCGCTGGAGCCGATTCCGCTTCCCGGGTTGATCTTGGTCTCGAAGATAAGATCAAAGCCTGTTGTGCAACCCAAGGCTTCGAGAAGGGCGAAAACAGAAACACTGGCCACGTTCTTGTCCGGGTCGAGCGGAATGTCGGAACTTGTGTTGTTGATAATCCGGATAAGTCCGGTATCATTGGTTTTCACAATCATAATGTCGCCGGGCTGCTCGAGGGCAAAGCCCATCAGGTCGAAGCCGGGTCCAACATTGGATATGGTTGCGGGGGCGAATATTCTTACAGATGATTTCAACATAAATTTTTTATTTCAATGGGATAAAGGCTACTGTCTCCTAACTATTTCAAAATGGCATATCGATACTCATCACAGATCTTTCCGTTTTTAAATATGGCCTTGCGGAAAATCCCTTCCAACAGGAAACCAGCCTTTTCCATAACCCGCTGGGAGGCTTTGTTGTAATCAAAAACACTCGAATAGATACGCACCAGCCCCAAGTGTAAAAAGCCGTATTCAACCAAAAGTTTTACTGCTCTGGTGGCAATACCTTTGCCCCAGAAAGGCTCGCCGATCCAGTATCCGATTTCGGCCGATAATCTGTACACATCAGTCTGCAAGCCAAAACCAATAACCCCAACGAATTCCCCTTCAAATTCAATTGCAAAATTTGTCTTCACTCTTTCGTTTCCGCAAAGGTTTATAAAGTATTCCGCATCTTTTTCGAGGTAAGGAAAAGGTATTATATCCCTGAGGTTATTGTGTATTTTCGGGTTGTTGCAAAGGCTGGCCAGAGCGACTTTATCCGAGTCCCTGAACTCACGAACTGTAAGATTGCCTTGTTGTAACTCTGTCATAGCTGAATTTCTTAATTGCGCTATTAGCTAATTCGCAGACAATGACTGCAGGTCCTTCTTCAAAAAATCCTCAAGACTAGTGATCTTCAGATCCGCAATAGCAAAACGCTGGTCATGAAAATGAAGGGAATCTGGAACTGCAACGGCTTTCATCAAAGCTGATTTGGCTGCAAGGAGTCCGTTGAATGAATCCTCAAAAGCCAGGCACGAGGAAGGGTGAACCCTTAGTTTCTTCGCGGTGGTGATGTATACTCCCGGATGGGGCTTTCCATATTCCTCAAACTCGGCGGAATGCTTAACCTCAAAGACTTCCTGTAGCCCAAACCTGTTAAGGAATGTATCGATAAGCATCATGGGTGAGGACGAGGCAATTGCTATTCTAATACCCTGTTGTTTGAAGAGTTCCAGCACTTGCAAAACACCTTTCATTAGTATTGCCTTGGTGATGTAATACTCCTTCATCAGGTCTTCGATTTCCGCTTCCTGCTTTTCAAAATCCGGGTTAGACCATGGCTTTAAATGATACCAATACTTGATCATCTCAATGGTTCTGAGCCCAAGGGTATGCTTTTGCATTTCAGGTGTTATAAGCAATCCCATCCTGGCAACAAATTCCCTCTCAAGCTCCTGCCATTTCGGCTCGGTATTGATGAGCAAACCATCCATGTCGAAAATAACGGCCTGAATCATAAAACAGGTTTAAACGTTTGCAATGCGAATAATATCGGCAAAAACTCCAGCCGCTGTAACTGCTGCGCCGGCACCGTATCCCCTGATAATCATGGGCCAGTCTTTGTAGCGATCGGTTGTGATCATGATGATATTGTTACTATCGGCCAAGGCATATGCGGGATGAGAGCTATCGACTTCGAGTAGTTCAATCGACGGGTTTCCGTTTTCGAGCCGGGCGAAGAACCTCCATTTCCTCCCTTCGGATTCGAGTTTTTTGCGACGCGATTCGAAATCGGAATCGAGCTTTTTGAGTTCTTCCCAGAAGTCCTCCTGACTCCCTTCAAAACAAGAATCGGGAAGGAAGCGTTTCATCTTAACGTCTTTTTCTTCGATGCCGTAGCCTGCTTCGCGGGAGAGGATTAGCAGTTTCCGCATCACATCGAGGCCGCTGAGATCGATGCGCGGATCGGGTTCCGAGAAGCCTTTTTCCTGCGCCATTTTAACTGCTTTACTCAAGGGGATTTCCGCACTCAGGGTGTTGAAAATGAAATTGAGAGTACCGGAGAGCACTGCCTCCATCTTGTAAATATGGTCGCCGCTGCGGATAAGGTCATTGATTGTGTTAATTATCGGAAGTCCCGCTCCAACATTTGTTTCGTAAATAAATTTAACGTCCTTTTTCCTGGCCTTTTGTTTAAGGTGCAGGTAGTTGGTGTATTCCGAAGAGCAGGCTATTTTGTTGGCTGTGACTACCGAAACATACATGTCGAAAAGGGGATCGTACAAGGCTGCAATCTGATCGCTGCCGGTGCAGTCGATAAATACAGAGTTGCGCAGATTAAGCCCGGCGATTTTCTCGAGCATGACATCTGTATTGGTTGGTTCCCCAAACTTTTCGAGTTCCGAGGCATAGTCTTTGATGCTTATGCCTTCCTCTTTGATAAGCATTTTTTTCGAACGGGCAATTCCCATTAAATTGATCTTGAGATTATGCTCTTTCATCAGAATTTCCTGCTGCTGGCTTATTTGTTTGAGGAGGTCCTTCCCAACGGTTCCCAGTCCAACAAGATAAAGATGAAGTTCTTTGTAGTGCGATAGGAAGAATCCCTCGTGAATCACATTAAGTGCTTTCTTGAGAAGTTCCCTGCGTATAACCACCGAGATGTTGAGCTCCGATGAACCCTGGGCAGTGGCAATGACGCTGATACCGTTTCTTCCGAGGGAGGTAAACAAAGTAGCTGAAATACCGGGGGTGTTCTTCATTTTTTCTCCCACGATAGCAATCACGGAGAGATGTTTTTCAACCTCCATAGCGATAATCTTCTTGTACTTCATCTCCACCTGAAACTCCTCGCGAATGGCTTCTTCCGCCTTTTCACTGTCGCCGGGGGCAATGGCAAAACTGATGGAATATTCCGAAGAGGCCTGAGTGATCAGGATGATGTTTACCTGACGGCTTGCCAGTGCGGTGAAGAGCCGTTTGGAAATGCCGGTAACACCTGGAAGCCCGCTGCCCTCAATGGTGATCATAACGATATCGTCCATTGAAGAGACTCCTTTGATCAGGCTTTCCGAATGATTTTCCGGCTCTCTGCAGATCAGCGTTCCGGGGGCTTTTGTATTAAAGGTGTTCAGGATCTTGATAGGTATGTTCCTTTGGTAGGCAGGATGGAGTGTTGGTGTATAGATCACTTTCGCGCCAAAATGGGAAAGCTCGAGAGCCTCCATGTAACTCAAGGTTTCGATGGGGTAGGCTTTGGTGACTTTTTTTGGGTCTGCGGTCATGAAGCCATCAACATCGGTCCAGATTTCAAGGACTTCGGCTTCGATAGCGCCGGCAATAATGGCGGCCGTATAATCCGAGCCTCCACGCCCAAGGGTGGTGATATCGCCTTTTTCGTTGGCTGCAATAAAGCCCGGCGCCACAACAATATCTTTCAGTCCGTCGAGTTCCTCAAAGATAAGGGCATTTGTGCGATCGAAATCGACCTGGGCGTTTCCAAAATGGCTGTCGGTGCGGATAAAGTTCTGCATATTCACGCAGCGGGAGTCTTCTATTATATTGCTGATGATAAAGGAGGAAAGTCTCTCGCCAAAGCTTAGCAGGTGGTCCTGCGTTTTTGGAGTAAGGTCGGCAAGGAGGTAAACCCCATAAAGGAGATCCTTGAAATCGTGCATCAAAAGGTCGAGGTAACGCTTTACACCCTCCTTTTTGGCTTCGGGAATAAGCTCCTCAACAACTTCAAAATGACGGAGGTAAATGGTTTCGATCCCCTTTTCGTAGGTGATATCCCTCAGGCTCGCCAACATGCTTGTTGCAATTATCTGGTCGGTAATGCCTTTAAATGCAGAAACAACTACCACGCAGGGTTTTGGCTGCTCAGAAACGATTCTCTTTACTTCTTTGATTATCTCCGGAGAACCTACGGATGAACCACCGAATTTTAGGACTTTCATTAGTTATCTGTTATTAAAATTATCTCTTTAAATGATTTCCTGCCACAAAAGCCAAATGGTTCGAAGTTTCGTAAATTCTTGCCTTATACTACTTCGGTTTTTGTGCCTTGGCGGCTGAATCCAAATGAAAATAGGGGCTAAACTGCCCCTATCCAAAAATTAAATATTTTGAAGGGCAAGACTTATGCACTCTGTGTGGTCATGTCCTTATCCACTTTTTTAATTAATCCCTGGAGAACTTTTCCCGGACCCACTTCGGTAAAGGAAGTTGCTCCGCCGGCAATCATGTTGACCACGGTTTGTGTCCATCGCACGGGTGAGGTAAGCTGATCCACCAGGTTTTTACGAATCGCGTCCGGGTCGGAATACGCCTTTGCATTTACATTCTGGTAAACCGGGCAAAGGGGTTTGCTGAAATGCGCAGCTTCGATAGCCGCTGCCAGTTCTTTGCGCGCGGGTTCCATCAAGGGGGAGTGGAAAGCTCCGCCGACGGCAAGTTTCAGGGCTCGCTTTGCACCTTTGGCGGCAAGCGCCTCGATGGCCATATCGATACCTTTCATTGAGCCTGAGATCACAATTTGACCGGGACTGTTATAATTTGCAGGAACAACAACTTCGTTAATGGAAGCGCAGACCTCTTCAACAATAGAATCGTCGAGGCCCAGAATTGCGGCCATTGTGGAAGGCTCTGCTTCACAGGCTTTCTGCATGGCTAGAGCTCTTTTGGAGACCAGTACCAAACCGTCCTCAAAGCTTAAGGTCTTATTTGCAACCAGGGCGGAAAATTCACCGAGTGAATGGCCTGCTACCATATCGGGACGAAATGCATCGCCAAGAGTTTTTGCAAGTATCACGGAATGCAGGAAAATTGCTGGTTGTGTAACTTTGGTCTGCCTCAGATCCTCCTCGGTTCCCCCGAACATCAATTTCGTTATTTCAAAGCCCAGTATCTCGTTGGCCCTGTCGAATAATTCTCGTGCAACATCATAAGAATCATAAAGATCTTTACCCATTCCCACAAACTGGGCTCCCTGTCCGGGAAAAACAAATGCCTTCATCTGATATTTATTTATAAGCTTCGACAAAAATAGTCAGATATCTTTTAAAAACTAAGGTTTGGGATCAAAAATTATCGAAATTGTAATTAAAGCATTGACTTTGGTTCGGCTTCATAACTTAAGGGGCTCTGAGACAATTTGCTCAGGGCTGCGCAAAAGCGGGATTTTACGACAACGGGCATACTATTTCCAAAAAGCTAAGCATCTGCTTTTTTTACCCTGATTGAGAATCGGGGCATTCAAAAAAGAATGTTTATTGGGCAACCGAAATATTCTCTTCCGGGATTAGGGGCATGCATTTGAACTTAAGCATAAGCTGCACAATGGCAACCACATCCCTTTCGCAGTACCTGACAATACGGGGAAGGTCGTCTTCCTCATAAAACACTCCTGCCACCTTGGATCCGTCGATATCGCCTTTCGGGGATGGGATGGCAAAAACATGGGTGAGGAGCTCGAGGGAAGTGTAGCTTTTAAAATCCCCGAATTTCCATAACTCCATGGTATCGACATGGTTCACTTCCCAGGGTTTTTTACCTGCTGTGTCGAGTATAGGGGGAAGTTCAAGTCCGTTGATGAGCATTCGCCGCCCGATATAGGGGAAATCGAATTCCTTTCCGTTGTGAGCACAAAGCGAATAATTCTTTTTGGAAGATAAAGCCTTCAGCAAAACCCCAAAATCGACGAGCAGCTGGCGCTCATCTTTTGACGCGAATGATTTGAGTCTGATTTTTCGTTGCCCCTCGTCCATATGCACCAGACCAACGGAGATGCAGATAATTTTCCCGAATTCGGCATAAATGCCAGCTCTCTGATATATTTCAGACGCTGTCTGATCTTCCTTTCTTAAAGTGGATGATTTCTTTTCCCAGAGCTTTTGCGTGGCTTCCGGCAGCTCATCATAGGCAGCGGATTGCGGAACCGTCTCAATATCGAGAAACACGAGACTTTCTATTTGGATGTTTTCAAGCATGGTTGATTATTTTAGGTGACGGGATGATGACGTGACGGGGTGACGGGGTGACGGGGTAATGAGGTAACGGGGTAACGAGGTAACGGGGTAACGGGGTAACGGGGTAACGAGGTAACGGGGTAACGGGGTAACGGGGTGACGAGGTAACGGGGTAACGGGGTAACGAGGTAACGAGGTAACGGGGTAACGGGCGCTGCCCTGAGCTTGCCGAAGGGGTGACGACAGTGCCCGGAGGCTGAGCTTGTCGAAGCCGAAGCCGAAGCCAAAGCCGAAGCCATTCAAATTCAATTGAAAATTTGATAAAATCGCACTCCTCCTCATTTTTTGTTTTCTTTAGTTAACAATATTGACAGGGAGTATACAACTTGCCAAAGGCAATTTTATTCTTGCGGGAGGCAATCTCAAACTTGTCAAAGGCAATACTAAACTTACCAAAGCTCATCTTAAACTTGTCAAGGCTCGTCTTAAACTTGTCAAAGGCAATACTAAACTTACCAAAGCTCATCTTAAGCTTGTCAAGGCTCGTCTTAAACTTGTCAAAGGCAATACTAAACTTACCAAAGCTAATTTTAAACTTACCAAAGACAGTTTTAAACTCGCCAAAGGCTATCTCAAACTTGCAGAAGGCCTTCTTCAACTTTACGAAGGTCGTCTTCAACTTGTGGAACGAAACCTTCAACTTTCTGAAGTTAATGTTCTATTTGCAGAAGGTTGTTTCAAAAAATATGTCCAAATGCAAATAACAATTCTCTCTCTTTAAACATCGAGCCTGCCAACCCTCGCAAAAAATTGAGACCCTCATGCAATGTACCATAAGCAGTATCACTTGGTTAATCAATAATCTATATATTCTGAAATCCATAATCATTCTCAACTTTTGCAATCCTGGTTTTAAAAGATTTGTACCAAATTTCTCGTCCTTTGTTCCTGGCAACTGTGTGATCTGTATTTTCCCTCCATCTTTTTATTGAATCCAGATCTTTCCAGTAAGAAATTGTAATCCCAATAGTTTCTCTGGCGCTCTCAAAGCCGAGAAAACCATCCTGTTGCCTGGCTAATTCAATCATCCTATCTGCCATTTCCGCATAACCATTATCAAAATCCGTCCTGATGGAGGTGAAAATTACTGCATAATAGGGAGTCTGGGGAGTTTTGGCAATCATTTTTATATTATTAGAATGATACTTTTTTCAAAATATGGCTACATCATAATACAGGGTGCAGGCTCACGAGATTTCGCCAATTGATATTTGCATTTCTCTTAACACAATTCAAAGTGCAAACTTCAAATATCAAATTGCAAATGTGTTGCAACTGCCCATTTTTGACATTTTCCATCTGCACTTTGCATTTTGACATTTCAACCCCTCTCCATTTACCCATTTTTGACATTTTCAATTTGCACTTTGCATTTTGACATTTTAACCCC
>JAIFNN010000129.1 GCA_020047715.1 Bacteroidota bacterium
TTTCCGCTGTTCATGTCAAGGTGAGCAATGTGCTCTATTCGATAGAGCCGGAGTTTATGGAACAACTTTGCCATGATTTGGAAATCCCCCTTTATATAAAAGAAATAACACCCGATTTCGAACAGGATAAAAAGAAAGCGCCCTGTTTTGTGTGCTCCTGGCATCGCCGAAAAGAAATCTTCAACCTGGGCAAGAAACTCAACTGTAACAAATTGGCATTTGGGCACCACCGCGACGATGCCCTGGAAACTTTTATGATGAACCTGATGTACCATGGTTCAATATCCTCACTCCCCTATTCTTTGGAGATGTTCCAAGGCCGGGTTAAGCTTATCAGACCGTTAATGGACATCTGGGAGAAAGAAATTCTGGAATACACGAATCTGCGTGGATATCCAGAGGCAGAGAAATCCTGCCCTTACGATAACCAGACCAAGCGCAGGCAAACCCGCGAATTGATCGAGAAGATGGAGCAAAGCTATGTGAACAGCAAGACAAATATATTCAAGGCTCTCGATAACATTTATCCTGAGTATCTTCCGGCAAAGAAGGATTTCCGGACCCTCACAAAACCAATCGTGCCAGGTACTGAAAACTCTTGTCCTGAGTAATCAGTTCCGGTGTAAAGCCTGTCTGCTCAGCATAATAGCACAAGGTATCAAAATCGATATATAACCAGCTAAAGGATTCCGATTTTATTCCAGCATATTCCATCACAAATTCGATTTCCCCATAATACCTGGCATTCAGGTCAATCCTGGCCTCGTTCGAATCTTCATCATCGAAAAGGTAAATCAGGTTGGCGGAATCGAATAGTATCTGTCCCCCGGGATTCAGAAAGTTTTTAATATGTTCCAGGAAATGAATCAGCCCCTCGATTGTTTGAACCAGTCCGATTCCGTTCATGAGCATAAGCACAGTATCAAATTTACCGGGTGCGTCAGCGAAGATATCAGAATTCAATACTTTGCTGACGCCTCTCGTTTTCATAATTCGACACGCTTCCGCCGAGAGTTCCAAAGCCGTAACATCGAATCCGCGCAACTGCAATTCCAGGCTGTGTGAGCCGGCCGCGGCGCCTACGTCAAGAATAGTACCCCTTACCCGATCAAGCGCGTCGCGTTCAATTTCCGGCATTTCACTCAATCTTCTGAAATAGTGGGAGACGGCTTGTACATCGGGATCAAAATCCGGACTATGAACAATAAGGCTGGCCGTATTATCTCCGGCATAATATGCGCTAAGGGCGTGCCCCAGAACTTCTGAAGGATTCATATATCAGGTTTGCGGTGTTTAACTGTTTCTCTTCAGCCAGCAGCAAGGCCCCTGAAGCTCTCAATATCCTCGATTTTGGTGAGTCCCCTTTCAAGTCTGTGCCAGCTTGCACACCCATTCTGGCGGCGTTTGCATAGAAGGAATTAATAGCAGCCTGGGCGCTCATAAGCGAATGAACCGGAACAGGTGATGAACTAACAGGAAGGGGTGGAAGAAGGCGATTCAAACCCGATTTGGCGGCAGCGGATTTCAAGTGCTTGTGAAAGGTAATCAGAGAGATCATGGGAAACAAGGAATTGCCGCGGTAAAACCTGTTTTGGTATTTCCTGATGATTTCCAGGGCAAACCCATTCAACAATACCCTGCCTTTTTGCTTATCTCCAAATTGTATATATTTTTCGACAAGGCTTTCCCTATTTAATTTGCAGACGGTTGCAAACCGAATCCCGGTAAACGAAATGAAACAGAAGATATCGCGACACCAAGCTTCTTTTTTGGAGAGGCCCTCAAATTCAAAAAAAGTTGAGAGCTCTTCCCATTTCAAATAAATATCCGTTTGGATTGAAGAATTTTTGGCGGGCGCGAATCGGATCATCTGAAAGTCACGATTATAAACCAGGCCCATTCTAAGGCTCCAGTTCATGAACCATTTGAGCAAATCAAGGTTCTTTTTAATGCTCGAATCTTTCAGGCCTTTCTCCCGGAAAAACAATGCAAGCTCTTCCCCAAAGGTTTGGTTCACGGCACCGGGGAGTATGGTTATGCTGCGGGAAAGTGAAAACTCCTTTAGCTGAGAATAAAACGTCTTCATTTTTTTCAAGGTGGAGAGGCTCCACGATGCGGAATTGGCCTCCATGAACCGAAGGACGAGTTCAAAAAACTGAGGGGATTCGGATTTCACCATGACCTTCATCTCCTGCTGAAACTGCAAAGGGTCGGGAATTCTTCCCCCAGCCATGATTTCCAGAAAACGACCTTCCACCCGTTTCATCATCAAATCGAGAGCTGTGTTGAACTCGTCGGCGTTTGAATATAAGGGTTTCATGCGTTCGGTGGCTTTATCCCACTCCTGCTCCTGCACTTTGCGACCCGTATAGGTCTTTATGCGATGTGAAGAATATGAGACCGACAATATAATGGGACGCTCGCGGCTGACCGGTACTCCCGTCTTTACGATTCTGGACTCCAAATAAAAATGAATCTTTATCATATCATACATTAATCACACAATATTATAAAGATTATTATAATTATACAATTGTTTTATAGTATTTTATATATTATTATATAATATTTATTACTCTACTATATTTTTATATTTCCAATATTAGTTTATTCTATGAATCTGACTCACGTCGATAACTTAAGGAAACCGCTTTAGCTTGCTTTATTTGGCTGCAATCTTCTACCTTTGCACTTTATCCGCAAACAAAAGCCCCTGATGCAAATTGAACTCGTAACCACCCGCGACGGATCTCACAGTCTTTACCGCCCAGATCTTGATGAGCACTACCATTCTGCCTTTGGTGCCATCCAGGAATCCATGCATATTTTTATCAAATCTGGATTTGAGCGGATCCCAATAAAACAGCTGCAGATTTTCGAGGTGGGATTTGGGACCGGCTTAAATGCATTGCTCACTTTTTTAAAGGCTTCAGAGCTGCAGAAAAAAGTGAAATACTTCAGTATCGAAAAATATCCTCTCGCACCCGAACTCACGAATCAACTAAATTATCCTTCGATCCTTCAAGCCAAATCGGCAGAAATTTTCGATGGTTTGCACCGGTCTGCATGGGATACTGACATTGATTTTGGCCAATTTGTATTGCATAAAATCAACTCTGATATACTTATCTCCCAAATACCCTCGGGTAATGACCTCGTTTACTTTGATGCCTTCTCCCCCGATAAAGATCCTCTTTTATGGTCGACAGAAATATTTCAGAAAATCCATAATTCCATGAATACCGGAGGTGTTTTGGTTACCTATTCGGCTAAGGGTGAAGTAAGAAGAAGGTTGCTTTCATGCGGCTTCCATGTTGAAAAGCTGGCCGGCCCTCCGGGAAAAATTCATATCCTCAGGGCAATAAAATAATTCCAATTTCTTATGTCTGTTTTAAGATTATTCTATAACTTCGCACCCATTCAATTATAAACGTAAATAAACTCATGAAAAATCAAAAATTAATAGCCATTGTAGTCGGAATTGTAGTTTTGATTGGTGGTTATCTTGCAGGAAGTTTTTTCCCAATGATGGAAACCTTCAAAATCGGAAGTACAACAAAATTGAAAACCGAGCTTGATTCCTTTGCCTATGCTTATGGTATTTATACCGGGGGAGGTACACTTTCCAGTCTTAGTCAGATTCTGGTAGATGAGGAATTCCCAAAAGATGGTTTTGTAAAAGGTGTTAAAGACGGCCTTTATGAAAACAATGAAGTCATGGATCCAATGTTGGCTCAGGGATTTCTCCAGGGATTTGCAATGAAGCAGCAGGAGAAAATGATGGCGAAATCGAATGAGGACGCACAATCGAATATTGCTGAAGGAGCCCAGTTCCTCGAAACCAACAAAGGTCGCGAAGGAGTTACTGAAACTGCTTCCGGACTGCAGTATGAAGTTCTGGTTAAAGGCAACGGGAAATCGCCCATAGCCACCGACAGTGTTACGGTTCATTACACCGGCACACTTCTCGACGGTACCGTTTTCGACAGTTCAGTTGAGCGTGGAGAACCGGTTACTTTCAAACTCGACCAGGTAATTCCAGGATGGACAGAAGGATTGCAGCTGATGAAGGAAGGTGACAAATTCAAACTGTTTATTCCATCAGACATTGCTTATGGACCAAGCGGTTCGCGTTCTATTGAGCCTAACTCAACCTTGATCTTCGAAGTAGAATTGCTTAAGGTAACCAAAAATTAATTGGGCCGCCTAACCGAGATTTTAATTCTTGTGACATTAATAGAAAAAGGTTAGAGCAAACTCTAACCTTTTTCTTTCCAGGCAAATAGCTACAAATCAATTTTAAAAAAACATCAAATGAGCTTTGAAACAACAGGAAAACTTATCGCGGTATACCCGGTAACTGAAATAAGCGACAAATTCAAAAAAAGAGAATTCGTTATTGAGCAGGCTGAAACAAAAAACGGCTTTGATTTCAAAGACTATGTGAAATTTCAGGTTACCCAAGACAAATGCTCCCTCCCCGACCAGGTAAAAGTTGGTGACACGGTTAAAGTAAGTTTCAACCTTCGTGGCCGTAAATGGGAAAAAGATGGTACTGTAAATTACTTCACCAACCTCGAAGCCTGGAAACTGGAAAGCGCATCATCATCCAAACCATCCGTTTCAGACAATTCAGGTTTTCCGGATGTGTCGACCGCACCCTTAAACGACAACAAAGAATTCTCAGCCTCTGCCGAAGAACTTGACGACTTGCCTTTTTGATTCTAACCCCTTAAAATCAATCAGGCTTTCGTCGGTACTTATCGATTCGACACCCATTCCCTTAATTTGATTTCCACATCGGTTTTCAATTTATGCGAACTCGACTCCCGCAGGAAACCCAAAAAAATGAGAATGAAAACTATACAAGGATGGACCGGATAGATTGCTTATTCGGTTCAAGTTGTGTGTGCTTTTCCAGATAATCAATTGTGAAATTGAATGTGGAGCCTTTAAAAATATTCGACTCCACCCAAATATCTCCTCCTAAAAGTTCGATGATCCCTTTGGCAAGTGTTAAACCCAAACCGACCCCTCCCTCAGTGGTTCCATAATCATCATCCTGCTTTTCAAATTTATTGAATATTATACCTGCCTTATCCGCCAGTATACCTTTCCCGCTGTCCTTCACAAAGAATTGGATTTTCTGGTCTTCCCTCAGAAAATACCCAAATTCGATAATTCCCTTGTTTGTGAATTTTAAAGCGTTGCTCAAGAGACTCGACAAAACCTGGGTTAACCTGTATTTGTCGGTTGTTATTATAAAATCCTCCCTCCGGGTTCCCTTGTTCAGCAAAATTGCCAGATGATCCTTGCCAAGTTTGTGCTTGTCGATGTTAAAATAATGATACACCTGCTGCATCAGCATATTGAGATTTACCCGTTCCTTGTTCACCTTGAGCTCATTGACCTCAAGAAGAGAAGCATCGATCATGGAATCAACTATGGTAAGCAGGCTATTCCCATTCTGGTTTATGTGCTCCATGTATTCTTCCTTCTTATCGCTTGTGATATTTTTGTCGATCAGGAGATTTGAGAATCCTAATATGGCATTCATTGGAGTGCGAAGTTCGTGCGACACGCTTGAGAGGAACTTTGCTTTTATCCTATCGGTTTTCAGCTTGTTTTCCTCAAGCTTTAGTTCAAGAATTCGCACTTTGGACTCCAATTCAGTCGCGTATCTCAATAACTCCTCGTATGTGGGTTTTACTGTCATGATGGCGGATTTTTAACTTGGGACTACCATAATTTCTTAATCAGGGCTTTGGCTTTTTCGCTGTAATAGCTGTTTGATTGAGCAATTTCAGTAAACTGCTTAAAGGCCTTTTCTTTTTCCTCGGTCTTGAGGTAACAAAATCCCAGATACCATTTTGCCTGCTCGATGTAAAGGTTGTCATTGTGTTCAATAACTCTTGAAAAAGATTTCCCTGCCTTTTGGTACTCAGCGATTTCGAAATACGAAATACCTGAATAAAGTTGGGTTGCCATCTGATCCGGATCTTTTTCCAGAACCTGCTCGAAGAGGGCAACAGCCTCCCCATAATCTTTGTTGTAATACTTCTCAAGGGCTATTCGCAAAGTTCTGCTATTCTCGCCAGCGTCAGAACGGGTTACCGTTGTTAAATCGTAAGCCTGATAGTACTTGTCAAAAACTCTCTGCTTGTTCGTGCGAACAAGGCTAAACGCGGTAAACCCAAGCACTATGGCAACAGATGCTGCAAGTGCAACAAGCTTAATACGCCTGGCACGCGGCTTTGAAATGTTTTCCTCGACAAAATTATCCAAAGAATTTAAAAACTCGAGCGTTTTTCTCAGTTCCATCACTTCTTTGTCTTGAAGGGCCTCATCGACCTCCTCGTACAACTCCAACTCCTTTTGAAGTATCGGGTCGTTTTTAAGTTCTTCCTCAAACCTGGAAGCTGTGAGAGCATCCAACTCTCCCGCCAGGTATTTCGAAATAAGATGCCTGTTCTTATTCATAACTTTATCTATTAATTTATATATCACGTAATTAATCACTTACACGACCAAAAAATTGGCCGGAAAGCATTATAAGAATGTTTAACTTCACTTACAGAAAAATTGTAAGTAATAATTTCTTTATTAAACTGCTGATGCTTTAGCATCAGTTTTTATAAAAACCGACTTAGACTTTCGCCCTTTAAGCATTGAATTAAATTTCCTCAACAGCAAACCCACCTCCTTCTTGAGGTTTTGATGCATCATCATTTAC
>JAIFNN010000032.1 GCA_020047715.1 Bacteroidota bacterium
CGAACCTACCTCTACAATTATTTCGTTGCTCTACAAATATTACGGTGCTCTGCACCTTTAAATATAACAACCAACATAGTTCTACAAATATTGCGGTGCTCTGCACCTTTAAATATAACAACCAACATACTTCTACAAATATTGCGGTGCTCTGCACCTATCAGACTTTAAACTAAGCAGCAGCGCTGCGAAATATTTATAGATATAATGTTAGCTGAAAAGAGCTAAGGTGCAGAGCACCGTAATATCCCTTCCCAAGGGCATAAATGTAACCATTTTGATTATTCCTTTAAGAGAAATGCAGGATTCAATATAAACAAGTGATGTTAAAATCTTATTTTTTTGCCGAATCATTGCACTATGCAGGATATTCTTTTATATTCGTTAATTATTATTTTTCGATGAGCAAGAATTACAGATATACTTTAATCGGACTGGGATTGGCATTTATTGGTTTCCTGCTATGGTTTTTCAGTAGCATAGTTGTCTACATTATTATTGCCGCAATTCTTGCCCTGATTGGGAAACCGCTGGTTGACATCCTGGGCAGGCTTCGATTCCGGAGCTTTCTGATTCCCATTTCTATCAGGGCTTTATTGGCTCTTCTGATAATTTACACGGTTTTTTTCGGATTCTTTTGGGTTTTTATACCCATAGTAGCACATGAGGCAGGTGAACTTTCCTCTATAAATGTGGATTCGATGATTTTGCAACTTCAAGAGCCGCTTGAAAAGTTCCAGGCATTTTATGACCGCTACCAGATGCGCGAAACCAATGATCCCGGCTTTGAGGAAATTATCACCGAAAAGATTAGAGAAGTCCTTAATGTTAACATCCTTACCGATATATTGAGTTCTCTTGTTGAAATTCTCGGGAATATTTTTATTGCTCTGTTTTCGATATCCTTCATTGCTTTTTTCTTTTTGCAGGACCAGGGAATGCTTAGCGAAGCCATAGTTATTTTAACACCCAAAAAGCATGGTAAGGCAATGAGGCGTGCACTGAGTTCCATTAAGCATTTGCTTACACGCTATTTTGTCGGGTTAGGCGGACAGCTTACCGGCATTCTGGTTTTGGTTACCATTGGTATGACTATCGTGGGACTTGATTTTAAACAGGCTTTTTTAATTGGACTCACTGCTGCTGTTTTGAATATTATCCCATATCTTGGTCCGCTAATCGGGTCGGGACTTGGGATTTTGATGGGAATGGCATTTCACATAGATCTTGGGATCATGAATCTCCTGCCAATGATGGGATATATGGCAATCGTTTTTCTGTCTGTGCAGATGGTGGATAATTTTATTTTTCAGCCATTTATCTTTTCAAGCAGCGTAAATGCCCATCCTCTTGAGATATTCCTTGTTATTTTGATGGCGGGAAGTATTGGCGGGGTAACAGGAATGATTGCAGCTATACCGGCTTACACGATTCTAAGGGTTTTCGCGAAAGAGTTTTTTAATAATTTCAGACTTGTGAAAAAATTGACAGAGAAGATATAAATGATAAAGCGTGGAATAAATATCTTTACGGATGCATATAGCGAAATGAAGCATTCCTTATTAATTTTATTTATACTGTTTTCGGCAGGATTGGAAGCTCAGGTTTCTGTTCATGCCGATATTACAACAGGTTGCAATCCTTTGACCGTGAATTTCAGCATTCAGCCCGAATCAGCCAGAGACACAATTACGTCCTACCAATGGAATTTCGGAAACTGGACCACCGTAAGCTCCGACTCCACTCCAACAATAACATACACGCTGACAGGCGTTTTCGATGTGATTTGCACTGTTAATGGTCTATATCAGATAACTGCGGATGCGTATATCACTGTACTTGAATGTTCCGATACACTTAAGGTGCCTAATGTATTCACTCCCAACGATGACACTTTCAACGACTTCTTTGAAGTTGAAACAAACGGAATCAACAGCTATTCCTTTTCTGTTTATACCCGCTCGGGAACCTTGGTTTATAAAACCGAATCCCCATCAATATTTTGGGACGGGCGTTCGCTCTCCGGCCAGAAGTTGAAAAATGGCATTTATTTCTATACGATCCGCCAACAGGATAGTCAGCCTCTAAATGAGCTAAAGGGATTCGTGTATTTATATGAATGATTTAAAGACGATTGTGAACTATTATATTTCTATTTTAAATAGATTCCAAATAAGAAGGCCTTCGAAGATAGTTTTTTTTATATTTAATATCTTTGAAACCCAATGTGTTTATTGCACTAATCAAGTATTGGATAAATAATACTACTCTTAAAAATCATGGGAATGAACTTAAAATCCATAGGTAATTCTTTTAGCCTTTCACTAATCTTTTCCATTTCAACAGTTCTTTTTCCCCTTTCATCCTTTTCCCTTGACTCAAAAAGCGATTCAACTGCAACCGCCTCCTCCCACGAGGCTTCTCATGAAGACCTGATTCGTGGCGAGCGCTTGTTTTATGGACTTGTTTACCAGGGGGATAAATCCGTTAATTGCGCTTCTTGCCACAACACCCGCTTTGTAGATTCCCTGAACTGGAACCCCAATGCTCACGACATTTCTCTTAAGTATAAAGACAAAACGGTCAAGGACCTTACCACAGTGCTGTTGCGTCCTCGCTCGGAAAAGATGGCGCTGTCGCATAAGGATTTTGACCTTTCGGAATCCGACATTCTTGTGCTGAAGGCTTATATGGATGAATTTGCTGTTAAAGGACTTAAGCCCGAAAAAGCTATAATCAACCGGCTGATAATCTTTATTTTTATTTCCCTGTTGGTTTTGGTCTCGCTTGCCGATATTACGGTTATCAAAAGGTTTAAATATAAATGGGTTCACCTGATTATCCTTCTGGGTGGTGGTATTTACATAACCGATACACTGGTGAAAGAGGGGCTGGCAATTGGTCGTTCTGAAGGATATTCGCCCGACCAACCCATAAAGTTTTCCCATAAAATACATGCCGGTCAAAACGGAACCGATTGTCTTTATTGTCACAGTTCGGCCACAACCAGCAAATCTGCTGGGATTCCCTCTACAGGAGTGTGTATGAACTGCCATTTGATCGTGCGGAACGGAAGTCGTTCAGGAGCTTTTGAGATTGCCAAGGTTATCGAAGCCTATGAAAAGGGCGAACCAATCGACTGGATTCGCATACACAACCTGCCCGATCATGCATATTTCAATCATTCGCAGCACGTGGGTGTAGCCGGTCTGTCGTGTCAGGAATGCCACGGCCCTGTGGAGGAAATGGACCGGGTGACGCAAATCACCGATCTTTCCATGGGATGGTGTATCAACTGCCACCGAGGGAAGGAAGTAAGCTTTCACGACAATAAGTTTTATGAGGTGTACAGAGATAAGATGGAAAGTATGAAAAAGGGTGAAATCGATAGCGTTACCGTTGAGATGGTTGGGGGGATTGAGTGTATGAAGTGTCACTATTAAAAGGATAGTGTCAGTCTTCGGATTGGGATGAATTCGTCTTTCTTTTTAGCAAGCTCCCACCTTATTACTTAGGCTGAAAATAACCTGGATTTGTAATGGCTCAGAAAAAAAATAAAAATTCAAATGAAGAATTACTATAACAGCATTGAGGAGTTTAATAATGTTCCCGGACAGGAAGAGGAGAAGTTCGAAAAGGAACACAAGTCGGCTGTTTTGGAATTGTTTGAAGATGATATTGCAAAGAAATCATCTTCCCGACGCGATTTCCTGAAAGTTTTTGGTTTCAGCGTTACTTCAGCTGCTGTGCTGGCAAGCTGCGAAAAGCCTATTCAAAAGGCCATCCCTTATGTTATTCAGCCCGAGGAAATCGTTCCCGGCAAAGCCCTGCATTATGCAAGCAGCTATTTCGACGGGCATGAATATGCCAGCATTCTCGTCAAAACTCGCGATGGCAGGCCAATTAAAATTGAGGGGAACGCACTTTCTTCTTTCAACGGAAAGGGCACATCGGCCCGGGTTCAGGCTTCGGTTCTTAGTTTGTACGACGACGCACGTCTCAAAACTCCTGTTTCCGGCAACAAACCGATTAGCTGGGATCAAGTTGATCGGGAAATAATCAATTCCCTGGCTGAGATTAATAATAGCGGGGGAGAAATTGTCCTTCTGACTTCCAGCATAATCTCACCCACTACCAAACGCCTGATTGCAGAGTTTGGATCCAGATTCACAAATTTCCGCTGGATGCAGTATGATGCAGTTTCGTACAGTGCCATCCTCGAAGCAAACCAGCAGGTTTTTGGAAAGAAAGCAATTCCCGACTTGCGATTTGACAAAGCAAATACCATCGTTTCCTTTAATGCGGATTTCCTTGGAAGCTGGCTGGCTCCCGTGCATTTCATCTCCTCTTACACCTCTCGTAGAAAGCTCGATGAAGGTCAGAAAGACATGCTTCGCCATATTCATTTCGAGAGCGGGATGTCGCTCACCGGAAGCAATGCCGACCAAAGAATTCCTATCCGCCCTTCCCATGAGAAAATAATTTTGGCAAACATCTACAACAAGATTGCCGATGCTATGGGTAAAGAAGTTTTTGATGTTCCGGAGTGCGATGTGGATCTCGAGGGAGTGGTTGCCGAGCTTCTTGGAAATAAAGGAAAGTCTGTTGTTGTATCCGGCACAAACGACACGGGAATTCAACTTATTACAAATGCAATAAACCTGTTGCTCGGTAATTACGAGACATGCATTGACCTTGAGAATAGCTTGAACCTTGCCAATGGCTCGGATGCAGAAATGGAAGAATTGGTAAGGGATATGTCGGCCGAAAAGGTCAGCGCCCTTATACTGCACAACGTCAACTCAGTCTACGATTTCCATTCTTCAGAAGCTTTTGTGAAAGCACTTTCTGCCATGAAGCTCAGTGTGAATATGAGCACGGAACTTAACGAAACCGTTGGCTTATGCAAATTCGAGTGTCCGGTTCATCATTTCTTGGAATCGTGGAACGACTCGGAAATAATCGCCGGACAACTCAGTCTTACCCAGCCTTGCATTCACCCCATTTTCGATACCCGTAGCTTCCAGGATTCGCTGCTGGCGTGGAGCGGAGTGCAGACATCCTGGCACGAATACCTTAAAAACAGCTGGAAGGAAAATTATTTTCCGCTGTCAAAGCAAACCGGTTTTGAGGCTTTCTGGACAGGGAGCCTGAAAGATGGAGTATATGCTTATTCGAGCGCGAGGGCAAAATCCCCCGAGATACAATACGGGAACATCACAAAGGCTCTTGAATCGGTTGATCCGGGTCAGAAAGAGGGCTTCGAGGTTTTATTTTACCCATCGGTTTCTCTGGGAAACGGAAAACACAGCAATAACCCCTGGCTTATGGAACTGCCTGATCCCGTTGCAAAACTCTGCTGGGATAACGTGGCAGCCATTTCTCCTATGGATGCTGCAGAATTGGGAATACTCACCGGCGACGTCGTGAAAATTGGCGAAAATCTTTCTCTTCCAGCCTTTGTCCAGCCCGGTCAGGCTAAGGGGACCCTTTCAATCGCTCTCGGATACGGGCACTTTCAGGCCGGAAAAGTAGCTGATAAGGTTGGAGTGAACGTGTATCCCTTTGCGAAATTTGTTGACGGCAACAGAAAGATGGGTTTCAGTATTTCCCAAATTGAAAAAAGTATTGGTAAAGTGGAGCTGGCACTCACGCAAACCCACCATTCAATGGAGGGTAGAGCTATTGTGAGGGAAACCAGCCTGGAAAAATACCTTGCCGATCCGTCATCAGGCAACGAATTGCACGCCAAGCATGAATCCAATCACCAGACCCTGTACCCAGATGTTAAATACGACGGGTTTCATTGGGGATTGGGCATTGACCTGAACTCATGTGTAGGATGCAGTGCCTGTGTGATTGCTTGCCAGGCGGAGAATAATATTCCGGTAGTGGGTAAGAGCGAAGTGCAAAAGCGCAGAATCATGCACTGGATAAAAATCGACCGTTACTATTCCGACAGCCCGCAACAGCCTATGGTAGTGTTTCAGCCGCTGATGTGCCAGCACTGCGACAACGCTCCCTGTGAAAATGTCTGTCCGGTTTCGGCTACCAACCATAGCAGCGAAGGACTTAACCAGATGTCGTACAATCGTTGCATCGGCACAAAATACTGCATTAACAACTGTCCGTATAAGGTCAGGAGATTTAACTGGTACCGCTACACCAACAACAAAGCCTTTGATTTCAATGCGGTTTCCGACCTGGGTAAGATGGTGCTCAACCCCGATGTAACGGTTCGCGAAAGAGGGGTTGTGGAGAAATGTACTTTCTGTGCCCAACGAATTCAGGAAACCAAACTGGCTGCAAAACTCGAGGGTCGCGCTGTTGCCGATGGCGACGTGCAACCTGCCTGTGTGCAGTCCTGTCCGTCGAACGCACTGATCTTCGGCAATATGAACGACAAGGAGAGCAAAGTCTCAAAAATGAAAGCGGATCCGAGGAATTATCATTTGCTTGAAGAACTGCATACCTTGCCTTCGGTGGGGTATCTGACAAAAGTGAGGAATGTTGAGGAGTAGATGGGGAAATGCAAAGGGCAAAATGCAAAGGGCAAAGTGCAAAAGTCAAAACCCAAGTGTTTTTGAGGATAGATTGGATTTTTGAGCAGTAAATTGAGATAGTTATTGTTGTTTATTCTTTGACATTT
>JAIFNN010000093.1 GCA_020047715.1 Bacteroidota bacterium
TCTTCAACAACCTCAAAACCACAGGAATAGAGTCGGCCAAGCGCCTCGGCACGGGTGATTACACGGTTTTCTCCCCGGGTAAGAAAGAAATAAATCTTTTTGGTTAGGATGAACTTCGGAAAGACGCGTTTCACGATAAAGTCCAGAGTGTACATAACCCAGTTAAGCCCCGGGAAGTATTTGTTAAGGATGCGTTGCTTGCGAAGGAATTTGGTTTCACAGGTACCCACAAATATCCCGTTCACGGGAAGTTTGCGGTTAACCGCTTCGAAGAATTTGTTAATATACTGTATGTCGTTGATCCTTTTAAGGTTTATAACAGCTTTGAAATAGTTATCGGGCTGAAGCTGTATATTAAATCGGGTGGTGGTGGAAATTACCAAGCTGCTGGGATTGCAGATGTCGATGTGTTGATTGATAAATTCCAGGGCCTCTTCACCGCATTCCTCCCTGATGCCCGACTCGAGGTCTTCGGGGTTAATGGTTATATCCTTGAAATTAATAGCCCGTTTGGCTTTTTTGAAGTCAAGGGGTTTAAGCTCGGGATCTTTAATATCCATGGCGCTTTCTACCGTGTGAATCAAAAGGTAGTCGAAGTTGGCAAAAACAATCTCTGCCAAAGTGGCAATGATGATGGTACCAAAGAAAATGAGCCGTGAATAGTCGCCTGCATGCAAAGCAACGATAAATATTGAGATGGTTGCCAGCGAGACAAAGTTGGCATACAAAATCCGCTTGAAAATTTCGGTTAGGCCGATTGACCTTACAATAGTGTATTTGTTGAAGCTGAAAGACGAAATTACCCAGGTAACCAGCAGCAGGGCAAGTCCGATCAGGTAGTTGTCTTTCAGGTACGATTTAGGCTCGGGTTTGAGCAGCAGCATCAGGCCGAAGCTTCCAAAGAGAAGCAGAAGGTCGAAAAGAAAAAGAGTAGCTCGGCGCGACATAATGAGTGGTAAAGGATCTGTTCTTTAGACTGGTTGATTGATGGTGTTTTCTTAAAGCGAATCTGTTTCGAGAGCTGTAATTACAAAGATTGCCAAAACCTCACAAAGAATTGTCATTAAAATGGATATGCTTTATGAACCACAGTCTCCTTGCGCTTTTTCAGCACATAAACAGCTTTCCAAAAAGGACTCTTTAATATCCGTCAAAAGTATAAATATTGCTTATATAAACACTAAATATCATATAAACTTTAATCTATCCCTACAAGAAAAATTCAAGCGGCAACTTGCAAAACTTGCAACTGTAATGCTTTTGGAATTCAAGGTTCCGAAAAAAAATCCAATAGTTGTTTGTGTGGAGTAGACTAGTTTCGGATGCTTGCACGAGCTTATTAATAATTTAACCCCGGAACCAAGACCTCAGGCATTTTTTTTAACGAATTTGTTGGGATAGTATATAAAAAGGAGCGACCCAATGAGCACGGCAATCGTATTTGCCACAATGTCGTTGATGTTAAACGATCTGTACGGAATAAAAAGTTGGAGTCCTTCAGAAACAACAGCCAGCAACAATCCTGCCGCTACCCATAATACTGCCCGGGAAAAATTTTGACTGAAATGTGGCCGGTAAGCTGCTCGGGTAAGGCTTGCCCAAAGAAAGAAGACCAGAAAATGTACTATGTAGTCGAGGCGAAAAGACAAAACGAAGGTATCGTTCAGGGGAGATTCTTTAGGGTTAAGGGAAATGAAGTTCATAGCAATGACCAGAAGGGTGTAGCTCGCATGGGCAATGCGCAGGAGTGATGGATTATTCATGGCGGCAAGGCTTTGCATTTCAGGGGAACAAATGTACAAATTTAATGGCTGCAAGAATGGTTCAAACTTCAAATTGCAACGCCTTACAATTTTTGGTACGGAACAAAACCAAAATAATTACATACATTTGAGTATTGAAATACCTTAATATGTCGAAAATTGTTTCATTGTCCGAAGCTGCATCCATAGCCATTCATGGAATAATACTTATTGCGCGCTCATCAGTTTCCCTTAATGTTTTGCAGATTGCCGAAGCCACAGGAACCTCGAAGCATCATGTGGCAAAGGTCATGCAGCGAATGGTGAAGGAAAACTTTATCGGCTCGCAGCGCGGTCCCACCGGGGGATTTATGCTTACTGCCGATCCTGCAAATCTGACTTTTCTTCAGATTTACGAAGCTATCGAGGGGAGAATCGAAATTACCCGATGTCCCATGGACAAAAAGGTGTGTCCCTTCGAGAAATGCATTCTGGATAATATTTCCAACCGCATGACTCTGGAATTCAAGGATTACCTGAGCAAACAGTTGGTTTCGGACTATTTGGCGTAGCTCTTGGAAAAGCATGGCTTGCATACGCAAAGACTTTACCGTTCAAGTGATTCGTAATCAATACCTTTACCAAAAACCCACAACCTAAAACATAGTTTTTTTGGATTTGAGAAGAACTATATCGATATTTGAGTAATTAAATACCGAAATAAATCAGCGTGCTAAACAATCGACTTCTTTTAACATGGAGCATTGAATCTGCGCCAATAATTTTAGAAAGTTATGATACGGGAAATAGTTCAAATTGATGAAGAGAAATGCAACGGATGCGGAAATTGCATCCCCAATTGTCACGAAGGTGCCTTGCAGATTGTCGATGGCAAGGCTGTATTGGTGAGCGACCTGATGTGCGACGGGCTGGGGGCATGTTTGGGGTATTGTCCTGAAGGAGCCCTCTCCATTGAAAAAGTTGAAGCCCAGCCCTACAACGAAACAATTGTGATGAAGGAAATGGTGCTTAAAGGGAAAAATGTTGTAATAGCCCATCTTACTCATCTGAAGGAACATGGCGAGAATGAATACCTGAAAGAAGGGGTTCGGTATTTGTGGGAAAACAAAGATTCTCTAGATTTCAACCCTGCCGAGGTTGTGGAAAAGGTTCATAACCTGAATCCGGTTGCTCAGACATTCAGGCCGGTGCAAGCAGCTGCCCATGCGCATGCTGGCGCGCATGTTTGTCCGGGGTCAGCTTCGCGGGAACTCGTTGTTCCGTCTGCAGTTGCGGCCCCTACTTCTGCCCGGGCTCAATCGGCGCTTACACACTGGCCGGTACAACTGCATTTGATAAACCCGGCAGCAGAATATTTTCAGGGTGCTGACCTTTTGGTTGCTGCTGATTGCGCAGCTTTCACGGCCCCAAATTTTCATGAGGACTTCCTGAAAAACAAGAAACTGGTAATTGCCTGTCCCAAACTCGATCACGGTCTGGATTCTTATCTGCAGAAACTTATTGCACTTATCCGCGACTCCAGGGTCAAATCCATTACCGTTCTCCGGATGGAAGTACCCTGTTGTGGAGGATTGATACAGATGGTGAGGGATGCGGCGGAAAAAGCAGGGCGACAGATACCGATAAAAGAGGTGATGCTGGGAATCAAGGGAGAGGTTTTGTTTGAGAGATAAGAGGAATGTTGGTTTGCGAGTAATGGATTGAGGGCGAATTTCGAACGCCGAACTCTGAACTCTGAACGCCGAACTCTGAATTTCGAACACCGAATTTCGAACTCCGAACTCCGAACTCCGAACTCCGAATTTCGAACGCCGAACGGTGAAAGCCGAACTCCCAACTCTCAACTCTGAACTCTGAACTCCGAATTTCGAACTCTGAATTTCGAACGCCGAACTCTGAACTCCGAACTCCGAATTTCGAACGCCGAACGGTGAAAGCCGAACTCCCAACTCTCAACTCTGAACTCTGAACTCTGAACTCCGAATTTCGAACTCCGAACTCCGAACTCCGAATTTCGAACTCCGAACTTCGAACTCCGAATTTCGAACGCCGAACGGTGAAAGCCGAACTCCCAACTCCCAACTCCCAACTCCCAACTCCCAACTCTGAACTCCGAACTCCGAACGCTAAACGCGCCAATCGATCGCGGTTTTTCCGGTTTGCAAAAGGTATTCATTGGTTTTAGCGAAATGCCCGCAACCGTTGAAACCGGCATATGCTGATAAGGGCGAGGGGTGGGCAGCCATCAGGATATGGTGTTTTTTGGAATCGATAAGAGATGCTTTTGCCTGAGCGTATTTTCCCCAAAGCAGAAACACGACACCCTCTTTATTGTCAGACACGGTTCGGATCACAGCGTCGGTAAAGTTTTCCCATCCTTTTCCCTGATGGGATCCGGCAGTGTTGGCTCGTACGGTCAGGGTGGCATTGATCAGTAGGACTCCCTGCTTTGCCCATGACTCTAAGTTTCCATGTTTTGGGATGGGAATTCCCAATTCGGCATTAATCTCTTTGAAAATGTTGACAAGCGAGGGCGGAGGCTTTACTCCTTCCGGCACTGAGAAGCACAGGCCGTGTGCCTGACCGGGTCCATGATACGGATCCTGACCCAGGATTACAACTTTGACATCATCGATTGGAGTATTGTTAAAAGCATTAAAAATCAGATTTCCCGCAGGATAAACAACATTGTTTTTTTTCTCAGCGATCAGAAAACTTTTTAGCTCTGAAAAGTATGGGGCATCGAACTGTTCCGATAGCAGAGCTTTCCAGGCCGGGTGAATGGAGGGATTGATTTTTTCCATCAGCTTAACATTATGCTGTTATAAAACGAAAACACCATGGTTCACGAAGCCTGTGAAGATATATTTCAGCGCTTTATGAATCATGGTGCTGTAATAATGTTTTGGCAATAGTTTGCTATTTCGCTTTGCCTAAAAATAAGCAGGAATGAAATGCCTGATCAACCAACAACTATTCGCAGCCGGGAACTTTTTCTTTCTTGGACTGAGCTTTCTCTGCAAACGGTCCAACCAAAGCTTTGTTAAATGCCTCACAAGCAAGTGTATACTCGGTATTGCCAACGTAGGCTAATCCAAGTTCGTAGTTGATAGCGGCAATTTTAGTGGCATCGGTTTCTGATTTAAGCGCATTGCTGGCATTTTCGATAGCCTTATCGAACTCTATGGTTTTGTTATAGATTACTGCCAGCATGTAATACGCATCAGCAGCAGCATCATTATAGCTTACTGCTTTTTCGAAACTGGCAATTGGTGCAGAGTAGTCTGCATCTTCCGGGTCAACATCTGCCATATCAAGATTTCCAAGATTTGTATAGTAAGCGCCCATACGTGTTTGTGCCAGTTCAACGGTTTTCGTGTCCCCTGCAAGTTTTGAAAGCTCAATTGCTTTCCCCAGGTTTTCCAGCATGTCTTTTTCCTTGAACTGATCCGCATTGATCAATCCTTTGCCAAGGTATGCTTTCGCATAACTGGGATCGTATTTGAGTGCCTCGTCGAAATTTTTAAGTGCCTCGGGAAGGTTTTGCTCTTTATACTTCTGACTGCCAACTCCTGTAAGCAGCTGAGGCAAATACTTTAAAGCTTTTGTTTTGTTATCTATACTATTGCCATAAAGTTCTGCAAGCTCAACAGTTTTTTCGAGGCTGGGAATGGCTTCCTCGTATTTCTTCTGTTTCATATAAGCAGTGGCCACCTGATAATGCAACACAGGAAGTTGTGACTGGGCTTTGGCTTTCAGGTCGTTTGCACTGGCTCCAACCGTTTCTGCAAGGGCTATCACTTCTTCGAAATCCAGGATGGCATTTTTAAAATCGCCGGCATTTACCTTTGCAGCTCCATCGTTGAATTTCGCTATCACAGGATCCATAGGGGTTTGCGCAAATAGAGCAAACGTTATGGACATCACTACTGCCATTAAGGCAAACTTCTTCGTCTTCATATTGCTTTTATGTGTTGGTTAGCATAAAATTTTGAGGGCTAAAGATATAAATTTTTTTTTCTAACACTCAAAATGAAAAATATTTCGAATAGTTTTATTACAAATCTCAGGCCAAAAAAATCAGCGATGTTGTAGAATAGCGAAAATGCTCTCCACCACTTCCTAGATTGAGGCTAAGGTTAAGGTTTAGATCGTCAACCACTCAACCTCAACCTTAACCTTAACCTCAACCTTAACCTCTCAACCTCAACCACCAATTTTTTTATTTCGGAATAACCAATATATTTGTAGCCTTAAAAGTGGAAAAATTTGACTGATTGCAACCACAGTAAAAAATGCTAAAACGGCTTTTTCCTTTCTGTTTTGTGCAATCATTTTTCCTTTAAGACAGTAGTAACATCACGCCGTCACGTCATTACGCCGTCACGGATGAAAAACATGTAACCAATAATTCAAACTATGTCATACTTATTCACATCAGAGTCCGTTTCCGAGGGACATCCCGACAAAGTAGCCGATCAGATTTCGGACGCTTTATTAGACAATTTTTTAGCATTCGATTCAAATTCGAAAGTGGCCTGTGAAACATTAGTTACCACCGGTCAGGTTATACTGGCAGGTGAGGTTAAAACAAATACATACATCGATGTTCAGAAGGTTGCGCGCGATGTTGTCAATGCAATCGGCTATACCAAAAGCGAGTATATGTTCGAGGGAGATTCCTGTGGCGTTCTGACAGCTATCCACGAGCAGTCGCAGGATATCAACAGGGGAGTTGAACGTGCAGATCCCATGATGCAGGGTGCAGGCGATCAGGGTATGATGTTTGGTTATGCCAATCGCGAAACCGATAATTACATGCCGCTGCCCCTTGAGCTTGCGCATATTTTGCTCAAGGAACTTGCTGCAATCCGCCGTAAGGAGATGAAATACCTTCGTCCCGATTCGAAATCGCAGGTTACCATTGAGTATAACAGCGACGATAAGCCAAAACGCATTCACACAATTGTTGTTTCAACCCAGCACGACGATTTCGACAAGGATGATGTTCGTATGCTCGCCAAAATCAAATCCGATGTTCAGAATATTCTTTTACCCCGTGTGAAGGCATTGTTGCCCAAAAGGGTACAGGAGCTTTTCGATGGGGATATGATTCTTCATGTGAATCCCACCGGCAAATTTGTAATCGGAGGTCCTCATGGCGACACAGGCCTTACCGGTCGCAAAATAATTGTTGATACCTATGGTGGCAAAGGGGCTCACGGGGGAGGTGCATTCTCTGGTAAAGATCCCTCCAAGGTTGACCGTTCAGCAGCATATGCAGCTCGGCACATTGCCAAAAACCTAGTTGCAGCAGGCGTTTCGGATGAATTGTTGGTTCAGCTTTCATATGCTATCGGTGTTG